>CAZNVF010000157.1:0-3191 GCA_964576395.1 uncultured Oscillospiraceae bacterium | reverse complement strand
ATATTATCACTCCTTCTTTGCTATAATTTAATTATACAATTTAAAAAGCGCAAAGACAATACTTTATAAAAGAATAAAATTGGTCATGCAATAATCTAAACTTTCAAAAATATATTTTTATATATTGTGGGAGGTTTGTTCATGGATTATTTATTTCTTTTAGGAATTCTTTCAGGAATTATATTTTTGGCCCTTCACGTCACCACAGCAAGTTCATTCCCTCAGCCGTTAACCGCGAGTGAGGAAAAAAAGTGCTTTGAAGAGATGAAAAAGGGAAGCGAAAAGGCAAGAACACAACTTATTGAACATAATTTGCGACTCGTTGCTCACATAATCAAAAAATACTATGGGACCTCTGCTGAGCAAGAAGACCTTATATCGATAGGTACAATAGGACTTATAAAAGCTGTTTCAACTTTCGATTATGAAAAGGGAACCCGCTTTGCCACATATGCTGCAAGGTGCATTGAAAACGAGATTTTAATGTATTTTAGAAACAAGAAAAAATATGCTCAAGATGTTTCTATTTCTGACCCAATAGACTGCGACAAAGACGGGAATTCCCTTTCCATAATGGATATAATGGCCGACGAACACTCGGTTTCTGAAGATATAGAGAACCGCCTAAGGGAAGAAAAACTCTATAAAAGTATTTCTGAAGTGCTCTCTCCAAGAGAGAAAGAAATAATTTATCTTCGTTATGGACTAAAAGGAAGAAAAGCATACACCCAAAGGGAAATTGCTCAAAGGCTGGGAATATCAAGGTCATATGTCAGCAGAATTGAAAAAAAGGCTCTTAATTTGCTTAAAGATATGCTTAAAGAGTGAAAGGAAGGTGCACAGAATTGCGAAAAAACAAAAGAAAGAAAATAGATGAGATACTTGAAATTCCATCTGGTCTCTTAAGTGGTTTTACATTAGAGATATATTCAGCAAGTGAAGCTGTTTTAACTGGAAAGGTAGAAGTTCTGGACCTAGAAAGCACCATACTCAAATTAAAATGTAATGAGCACGATATAATATTTAAAGGCAACGATATAAATATAGCTTATTATACAAACGAAGGCATAAAGGTAGACGGAAAGATTACTTCTGTTGAAATGGAATAGGGAGGATGTAACCTTGATTTTCATAATTGTAGCAAGAAAAATTATGAACTATGTTGACTTCACTGCTGAAGGAGCATCTTGCGAAATGTTGCTTACACAAGCAGCAAATGAGGGAATTGATATAATAAATCCAAAAAAACAGGGATATAAAATGACGGGAACTGTTTTTGCTAAAGATTATAAAAAACTTAGAAAACCAGCGAGAAAAGCTGGTATTAAACTAAAAATCATTAAAAAACGCGGATTTTTATTTTTTTTAAAACAAAACCGCAGGCGAATAGGTTTGGCAGTAGGAAGCCTTTCTATAATGTTTATAGTTTTTATATTAAATATGTTTATTTGGGAAATAAATGTAACCGGTAACAAAAAAGTCTCAGCAGATGCAATTCTGGCTTCAGCAGCTGAAAAGGGACTTGTTACCGGCTCATTTCAAAAAAGTCATGTTACAAAAGATATATCTTGGTATATTCTGAATCAAAACGATGGACTTGCTTGGGCAACAATAAATATTCAGGGCTGTGTTGCCAATATAATTGTAACAGAAGTAAACGAAGATACTGAAATGCGCTATGATGACGATAAACCAGTCAACATTATTGCGTCAAAATATGGGGTAATAAGATCTATGGATGTTTTTGACGGACAGGGAGTCGTAAACGTAGGGGACGCTGTAATGAAAGGCGACCTCTTAGTAAGTGCTGTATATGAGGATAGATATAACAAGCTCACACTCAAACATGCAAGAGCAAAAATAATGGCTGAAACAGATTACAGCATCACGGTAGAATTCCCAATGGAACAGGTGCTTGTAGAAAAAGATAAAATTAAAACGGAAGTAGGAGAAGTGAGTATACTTGGAATGAAAATAAAATACGGGAACAGCAAGGGATGTGAAGATCTTCCTTATGAAACTGACTCAAAAGACCTCTATTTCTTTTGGTTAAAACTGCCTATAAGTGTCGAAAATACCAAGTATTTTTCTGTAAAGGAAAATACCATTACATATGATATGGAACAAGCAAAAGGTGGTGCATATGGCCTTTTAGAGGAAAAAGAAAAGAGCGAAATGGCGGATATGCAAATAATTTCTCGTAAGGTGGAAGAGAAAATCAAAGATAATAAATATATACTCACTGCCGAATATATCTGTATTATGAACATAGCAGAAGAACAGGATATTCTATCAGATATACCGTGGGAAAATACGGATGACATGAGTTAAAAAGCCGTAATAAAAATATTTTGTCCCAAAATATTGTATAATGACTTTGGTTATGATAAAATATTAATATAAACGAGTAAGGGGGCGGTTTATAATTGCCAGAAATATCAGCAGTTTTAATTTGGCTCATTGTTGCAGTTGTACTTGTAATAATTGAGGCAGTAACAGTTTCTTTAGTGAGCATTTGGTTTGCAATAGGAGCAGTTGCCGCTATGATACCGGCTTATTTTGAAACGCCTTTTTGGGCTCAGGCCCTTGTTTTTCTTGCGGTTTCTGCAGTTTGTTTCGCTTGCACAAAAACATTTTTTAAGGATATTGTAAAAGTAAAAAAGCAGCCGACTAATGCCGATGGCCTTGTAGGTCAAGATGGAGTAGTTACCGCCGAGATTGACAACCTTGAAGGTGGGGGAAAAGTTTACATTTCTGGCCTTACATGGAGCGCACGTTCTGAAAATGGAGAAAAAATAGAAAACGGTGCTGTCGTTGTAGTAGAAAAGATCGAAGGCGTTACTCTTATTGTTAAAAGCAAAATTCTGTAAATAAATTATTGGACTTATTTAGGAGGTTTATTATGCCGTTTGAATTCACTGGTCTTATAGTTGGTCTTTTGTTCATTTTATTTGTGCTCATTGTGCTTACGCTCAACATAAAAATTGTCCCGCAGGCGACAGTCTACGTAATCGAGCGCCTTGGAACCTATTACGCAACATGGGAAACAGGTCTTCACTTTAAAGTCCCTTTTTTTGACAGAATAGCTAAAAAAGTTTCGATCAAAGAACAGGTTGTTGACTTTAAACCACAGCCAGTTATTACGAAAGATAATGTTACTATGCAGATAGATACAGTAGTGTTTTATCAGA
>CAZNVF010000156.1:0-3202 GCA_964576395.1 uncultured Oscillospiraceae bacterium | reverse complement strand
CGCATGGTTTCAATAAGAATAGAAAGATGCATTTCTCCCCTTCCACGAACCGCAAATTTATCCGTGGTCTCAGTATCAGAAACTTGAAGAGAAACGTCTTTTAAAAGCTCCCTATAAAGTCTGTCACGAAGCTGACGGCTTGTCACATATTTGCCCTCACGTCCGGCAAACGGACTGTCATTGACGCAGAAAGTCATTTCAACTGTAGGTTCACTGATTTTTACAAATGGCAGAGCCTCTATTGTATCCGTGGCGCAGATTGTGTTGCCTATACTGATCTCCCCTATACCGCTCATACAGACTATATCTCCCACCGTCGCACTCTCGCAGGGAACTTTGCTTAACCCATCAAACTGATAAAGGCTTGCTATTTTGGCCTTGTAATTTACATCGGCATTATGATAATCTGTAACATACACATCCATGTTAGGCTTGATCACACCACGCTCTATTCGGCCAACACCAATTCTGCCTACATAGTCGTTATAATCAATGGATGATACAAGTACCTGAAGCGCGCCTTCACTGTCGCCCTCCGGTGCAGGTATATGGTCAAGAATCGTATCGAAAAGGGGCTTAAGATCTTTTCCTGCTGAATATGGATCAAAAGAAGCTGTACCCTCGCGTCCAGAACAAAAGAGCATTGGGCTTTCAAGCTGCTCTTCTGACGCGTCCAGATCAAGAAGAAGCTCGAGTATTTCGTCCCCAATTTCATTAAGCCTTGCATCAGGCTTGTCTATTTTGTTGACAACAACAATTACTGGGTGGCCAAGCTCCAGCGCACGCTGAAGCACAAAGCGAGTCTGCGGCATTGGGCCTTCTGCTGCATCCACAAGCAAAATGACACCGTTTACCATTTTGAGAACACGTTCAACCTCCCCGCCAAAGTCGGCATGTCCAGGAGTATCAATTATATTTATTTTTACTCCATTATAATGAATGGCAGTATTCTTTGCAAGGATAGTTATACCTCTTTCGCGCTCAAGGTCGCCAGAGTCCATAACGCGTTCCTCAACTACCTGGTTGTCACGGAAAATTCCACTCTGCTTGAGCATTTCATCTACAAGTGTAGTTTTGCCATGGTCAACGTGAGCAATTATTGCTACATTTCTTAAATCTTCACGAATCAAGTATTATTCTTCCTTCCGATTAGGATAAACCCAAAATATAAACAAACATAAAAAACGGACAATCCTCCGTTTTTCAGTCGGTTGGAATGCCCGAAAATGAGCAAACTTTATAAACATTTAGACTGAATCAGTCTGGAAGATCTTCCATTGGGAGATCAAGATTTTCAAGAAGGCGGCGAAGTTCGCCAAGTTCCTCGGCAGTAAAAGTAAGACCTTTTGCCATACGGCTGTGATCAGGAGCCCATTCGCGTATATCATATTTAGGTGAACGGTCATTCCAGCTTACGAGATTAAGTTCTTTAGTCCAACCGCGTGAATTTTCAGAAATGACCCCAACTTCTTCGGTGATTTTATAAGTAATTTCTGGCATAGTATATCCTCCAAAATTATTATTTATACAATTCCTCATTTACACACATTATATATTATAATTATAATAAATATTTTTGCAATATGCTTTTTTCAAAAAAAGAAAAAATTTTTGATATAAAGCCTTTTGCAATTTACAAATTATATACTAACCAACTTTTGTTTTACATATTGAAAAATCCATCATAAAATATAACACGCAGAAACACTGCGCAATAAAAATTTGGAGTACTGCAAAATGGAAAACAACGGCACCAACATTTCTACTCCGATCTGTCCTACCTGCAACGGTGAAGTCATCCTTGCAATGGCCAGAATGCCAATGCAGACATGGAATTCAGTATATGACCCTGATACTGCTCTTTCCAGAGGAACGCTTTTTCCCGCCCTTGACCTTCCCTATTTAGGTAAGGAGACGAACTAATGGACGATCGTAAAACCCTGTTATCAAGAATTATAACATGCGACTTTATTCTTACAGAGACGGCGCTTTTTCTCGACACTCACCCAGATTGTGCCGATGCGCTTGCTTTTTACCAAAAGCACCTTGATTTAAGGAAAACTACAGCAGAGGAATATAGTAAAAAATATGGAATGTTAACTCATGGAGATTACAACGGTCAGAACAATTGGCAATGGGTAGAAGGTCCATGGCCTTGGGAATATAAGGAGGGATAAAGAATGTGGATATATGAAAAAAAGCTTCAAAAACCTGTTAAGATCTCAAGACCTGACCCCGCAATGGCAAAAATAATAATCACTCAACTTGGCGGTCCAGACGGAGAAACCGGTGCGTCCATGAGATATCTTTCACAGCGCTATGCTATGCCAAATGATAAAGTAAAGGCCACCTTGACCGATATTGGCACTGAAGAACTCGGGCATATGGAAATGATTTCTGCAATTGTGCACCAGCTTACAAGAAATCTATCCATGGAAGAGATTCAAAAGAGTGGATTTGCACCATACTTTGTAGACCATACAACAGGTATATACCCTGTCGATGCCTCCGGCGTTCCATTCTCCGCCGCTACTTTGCAATCAACCGGCGACCCCATAACTGATCTTCATGAAGATATGGCTGCAGAACAAAAAGCACGTTTAACATATGACAATATTCTTTTACTGAGTGACGATCCAGACGTTCGCGATGCAATAAAATTCCTTCGTGAAAGAGAAATCGTTCACTATCAGCGATTTGGAGAAAGTCTTGAACATGTCCTTGATGGACTTAATTGCAAAAATTATTATGCTTTTAACCCTGCATTTATTCCCAGAAAATAAAGCAAAAGTGCCGTAAAGTTTAGAAACTTTACGGCACTTTTTTGTCTAATTACCTCTGGCCTTTGTCGTAAGGAATGCCTTCTGCTTTAGGCGCTTTGGAATTCTTAGAAGTAAATGCAAGCACTATTAAGCAAATTATGTAAGGCATCATATTATAAATAGCGCCGGGAATATTAAGCGATACAAGGAAATCAAACCCAAAATATACGTTTGAAAGTGCACGGAAAAGGCCAAAGATTAAAGCTGCAACTACAATATTCGTTGGTTTCCATTGGCCAAAAATCATAACAGCCAATGCAAGAAATCCGAAACCGGCAACACCGGTCTCAAATTGCCATTCAGAAACACCGGAAAGAATGTAACAAATGCCTCCCAGTCCACCCAGCATTCCGGAAATTAGAACCCCGGCCCAACGCATT
>CAZNVF010000155.1:0-3212 GCA_964576395.1 uncultured Oscillospiraceae bacterium | reverse complement strand
TTCCACTTCCACTGACAACCCCATTGTTTTCACAGCTTTTTTTGCATACTCATATTGCTCGTGGCAAGATTTACAACCTGCACCCAAGACTTTTATGCAACAAATACCATTTTTTGTTTCAGAGCAGCAATCATTTGTGATTTCGCTGGATTCAGTTGCAGGACAAGCAAAATTGCAAGTGCAGGCAGAAGCCCTTTTTTCTTCCTTTTTCTTTCCAAAATTAAATAATGACATAGAATTATCCTCCTCTGTTTATAGAATAATGTTTTGCGCTGTATTAAACAAATAGCCCACAATGATAATACCTATTGTGCAGATTGCTATGAAGATACCAAGCAGTTTAGGTTTTACCGCTTTGCGCAGCATAATTATCGACGGCAGCGAAAGCGTTGTTACGCCCATCATAAAAGACAAAACGACGCCAAGCAATGCCCCCTTGGCAAGCAGTGCCTCTGCAACAGGGATTGTACCAAAAATATCCGCATACATCGGAATTCCCGCTATGGCAGCAATTACAACTCCGAAGGGGTTGCTACCACCAAGCACTTTTACAATAAAATCACGCGGTATCCAGTTGTGAATAATTGCTCCGATACCTACACCGATAAGAACATAAGGGAAAACTTTTTTAGCGGTGGCGATAACCTGTTCCCATGCATATTTCAGGCGGTCTTTGAAATGCACTTCATCCTGCGGAACATCAATGGAATGACTGTTTCGAATAAAATCTTCTACCTGATTTTCAAGATGCAGTTTTTCAATTACAGTACCGCCGGAAACAGCAATTACAAGACCAAGCGCCACATAGACAACTGCGACTTTCCAGCCAAAGACGCTCATAAGCAGTACAAGGCTGCCAAGGTCAACCATAGGGGAGGAAATCAGAAAAGAAAATGTTACCCCAAGAGGCAGACCAGCGCCTGTAAAGCCGATGAACAACGGAATTGACGAGCAGGAACAGAATGGCGTTACCGTTCCAAGCAGTGCAGCGATAATATTTGCCCATATTCCGTGAAACCTGCCAAGTATCTTTTTCGTCCTCTCAGGGGGAAAATGGCTTTGGATATATGAGATAATAAAAATAAGAACACATAAAAGCACCATAATTTTAATGGTATCATAGATGAAAAATTGAATGCTACCGCCAGTTTTGTCCGAGGTGTCAAGACCGAAAGAATTTAAAACTGTGTTTATGAGCCGGTTCAGCCACTGCATACCAAGCACTTCGTTTTGGAAAAATTCCCAGATTGTATTTTGCATTTGTAAATAATCATCTCCCACTGCATCAAATCGAAAAAAATGGATTTGAATTTGGCGAAAAAAGCCGGAACCATACAGGTGCGGATTTTATATTATCTGCAGCATTCGCTGCCGCTGGAATCTGTTTCGTCAACTGCGGCAAGCTCTTGCAGCATGGAAGCGGCCCTATCGAGACCGTTTTTGTTTATCTTATAATACGTCCATTTGCCGTCTTCCCGGCCTGTTACAATGCCGGACTCACATAGAATTTTCATGTGGTAGGAAAGCGAGGACTGAGGCATCTGGATTTGTTCGGTGAGCACGCACGTGCATTTTTCCCCGTGCCGCAGCAATTCAAGGATGCGAAGCCGGCGTTCGTCGCACAGAGCTTTAAACACCTGTGCTTTTTTCTCATACTCCGCTGTCAAGCTTTCACCTCAAATCTAAATTTGTTGATGTAAGCATACATTTCAAATCCAAAAAAGTCAATATAAAATTGCAGAAAATCTTTAAATGCACAAATATTTTTTATTCTGACGAAAATTTCAGAAATAAAATTGAAAACAATCTGTTAAGGGACTTGACATGGACAGTAAGTAGCGGTATATTATGGTTAGCACTCAGAGGATGAGAGTGCTAACCAATAAAATAACAGGTGACGGAAATGGAACTTGGAGAAAGGAAAAAGCAGATACTGCGCACAATAGTAGAGCGTTACGTTGAGACGGCGGAACCGGTTGGCTCAAAAGCTATTGCCGCAGAACTGGGCTTCTCGTCGGCGACAATCAGAAACGAGATGGCAGAGCTGGAGGCAATGGGGTACCTTGAGCAGCCTCACACTTCGGCCGGGCGGATTCCGACATCCCAGGGATACAGGATTTACGTTAACGAACTTATGGAGCGGCACAAGCTGTCCGTTGAAGAGACGGAGGCAATCAATTCAATGCTCCACACAAAAATGCAGCAGCTGGATAAAGTTATATCCGATGTGGGTAAAATGACATCACAGCTGACCAGCTATCCGGCGTATGCTATGGCGGCGATAACCACACCGCTGACGATTTCCCGATTTGATTTGATATATGTTGACAGCAATACATTTATTGCTGTGGCGATGCTGAGCAATAACAGCGTTAAAAACAGGCTGATAAAGCTGACAATTGATATCGATAAAACCATGCTGACAAAGCTTGGTACATTATTCAATGCCCGTTTTACAAATATTACGGATGAAGAGATGACCTCGGTGCTTATTTCAAGTATGGAAAGGGCGTTTGACGATCAGAACGGGCTTGTGGCTTCAATCGCCAGCTTTGCCATGGAAGCGGTGGCTGAAACCAAGAGCAAGAGTACCTTTGTAACAGGCACTTCGCATTTGCTGGAGCATCCGGAATTCCGTGATGTGGACAAGGCGCAGAAAGTACTGGAATACCTTGCAAATGATAGCGAGCTTATGAAGCTTCCGGTGCCAGAACAGGGCGGTATGAAAATAACAATCGGCCCGGAAAACCTGGCAGAGGAGCTGAAGGATTCCAGCGTTATAGTCGCCAGATATGACGCAGGCGGCGGAGTCGAAGGGCTTATCGGAGTTGTGGGACCGACGCGAATGGATTACTCAAAGGTAGCGGCGCGTCTTGACTATATTGCAAAGGGAATGAGCTGGCTGCTGACCGGCTCGGAATTTGCAAAGCCCAATGTCTCAAAGGCAATGCCGGAGCACAGGGAAGACAAGGATGAAGATAATGATAAATAATCCAGTTGAGGAGATGACACATTTTGGACGATAAAGAGAAGAAAAATGCGACGCCTGAGGCAGAGCAGGAAATAAATCCGTCTGAGGCAGAGCAGACAGATACACAACAGCAGGAGAACAATCCGGAAGAAGAAAAAGCTGAGGTTGATGTTCAGGCGCTGCTGGCAGAGGAAAAGGATAAATATCTCCGTCTTGCTGCGGAGTATGACAATTTCAGAAA
>CAZNVF010000154.1:0-3238 GCA_964576395.1 uncultured Oscillospiraceae bacterium | reverse complement strand
GTTGCTCTTTTATAATAATAGCCGGTATCTCAGCAAGACTTGCCAAAAATGCCCTTAAACATGGAATTATAGTTCTTTGTGCAGGATTTTTGATGACCCTTGCAACATATATTTTCATACCTAAACTTGTCATTTGTTTTGGCGTTTTACATTTTCTTGGAACTTCTATAATATTATATTATATTTTCCGCAAGGCAATTTCCAAAATGCCGGCCGTATTTTCTGCGGTATGCTCGCTGTTCTTTTTCTTCTGTTGTTATGGTCTTTCCGGAGGGAGCGTCCTTTTCGGTAAAGTAGCAGTGCCAAAAGAACTGTATTTTTCAAAGTGGCTGGCTCCTTTAGGTCTTCCCGGTCCAGGCTTTTTTTCTGCGGACTATTTCCCGCTTATACCATGGTTCTTCCTTTTCCTGTTTGGCTGTTTTATAGGAAAATATTTTAAAGAGCGGAATATTCCAGAATTTATGATGAAACAACATAATAAATTCCTTTGCAGCATTGGAAAAAACACATTGGTGATTTACATATTTCATCAGCCTTTAATATACGCTTTCCTTTATATTATCTTTTGGCTTATTGAAAGGGGCGGCTCTCTTTGAAAAAAACAGTTGCCTGTTGTTTTACGGGGCCGCGGTCCCCGCGTCTTCCTGCCGGCGGACGTGATGACGCTCCCGAACTTATCGAGATGAAAGAGAAACTCAGATCAGCGATATGCGACGCTTACGAAAGCGGCTACCGCTTTTTTATGAGTGGAATGGCTGAGGGTTTTGACCTGATTGCTGCAGAAACAGTATTGGAACTCAAAAAAGAGTTTTCCGACCTTTATTTTATGGCGGTATTTCCCTCCATGGAATCAAGAACAAAGCATAGTTATGGCATTCGCAAGCGAATAGAAAATATCCTTCTTGGAGCGGATCTTGTTATATATGTTCAGAACAGATATAACCATGGCTGTGAACTTCAAAGAAATATATATATGGTCGATTCCTCATGGCGGGTTATAGGCTATTATGACGGATGTTCAAAAGGCACCGCCCACTGCTGGCGCTATGCCGAAAATTCTGGTCTTGAAATGATAAATTTATATGATGGGGAGATATTTGAATGAAACGAAAAGCCAAAAAGAGCAGCTTAATCGGCGCAGTTTTTATTATAATTATGTTTGTTTTGGGCTTTCTTTGTGAAAATGGGTACATAGATGGAGCTGTGTTTAATCCATATGGCAGTGAACGCCCCTCATATGACGGTGAAAGCCCAGTAGAGGTGCATTTTATTGACACGGACCAGTCCGACTGTATTCTTATCAAAGCCGGTGAAAAGAATATACTTATAGATTCCGGAGAGAGAAACTGCAAAGAAATAATTGGAGCTTACCTTGACGCTGAAGGTGTTGACAAAATTGACATTTTTATTGCCACACACCCTCACTCTGACCACATAGGTTCTGGTGAATATGTAATAAGGAATTATAACGTTACAACCCTTATAGTTCCTGATATCCCAGAGGAGAGCTTCCCTACGACAAAAATATATGAAAATATGCTTATTGCAGCGGATGAAATGGACACAAACCTGTCTTTTGCGGTTCCCGGCACTGAATATGATCTTGGAAACGGTGTCACCCTTGAAATACTTGGTCCTGTTTCCGACTATGGAACAGATTACAATAACTGGTCTGTAATATCTAAACTAAATGTTGGTAATGTATCATTTCTTTTCACCGGCGATATGGAATCTAAGGCTGAAAACGACCTCATTGCCTCTGGGGCTGATCTTTCCTGCACTGTGCTTAAGGCTGGGCATCACGGCAGTTCAACTTCAAGTTCTGAAAAGTTCCTTAGCGCCGCAAAACCTGAATATGCCGTTATTCTTTGTGGTAGCGGCAACAGTTATGGTCATCCTCACAAGGAAGTGCTCGAAGCCTTTTCTTCACGTGGATACAAAATCTTCCGCACCGATGAGGACGGAAGCATAATCTTTAAAACTGATGGTGAAAATATTTCCGTCACTACTGAGAGGTGATTTTTGTGAATGATGGAGAATATAGAATAGACCGCATTGAAGACGGACAAGCTTTTTTGGAAGCAGAAAATGAAGACATATTTCCCGTTCCAATCGAAGATGTACCTGCGGAAGCTACTGAAGGCTCTGTGTGCCAAGTTAAAAACGGAGTTATAATCTGTGATGAGAAGAAAACATTAGAAATGCGGAAAAAGCTGTTTGAACTTGCGCATAGGCTTGCTAAAAAGGACTAAAATGTCAAAATAACGATTTCTTCACTAAAAAATAGAAATTTGTGGCAAATATCATCACAAAGTACACACTCTGCGCTATTATACTGTTAGCAGGAATATTTGGAAAGGAGCTTTTCTTTATGAGCCGAATACTTATTGTCGATGATGAACTTCGCGTTCGCGATCTTATTAAAAAATACGCCAAATTTGAGGGTTACGAGGTCAATGAAGCTTCAAATGGTTTGCAAGCCCTTGAACTTTGCAAGAACCATGAATTCGACATTGTTATTATGGATGTTATGATGCCGGAATTGGACGGTTTTTCCGTTTGCAAAGAAATACGCAAATTTTCCAATGTACCAATAATAATACTTTCTGCCCGTGGTGAAGAGTATGACAAAATACATGGCTTTGAGTTTGGCATTGACGATTATGTGGTCAAGCCTTTCTCCCCACGCGAGCTTATGATGCGTGTGGCTGCCATACTCAAGCGTAGCGGCGGTACTGTGCCAGAGGCCAAAGAGGTATACAAATGCGGCGGTCTGGTTGTTGATTTTACCGGTCGTCTTGTCACCGTAGATGGTGTGCGTGTCGATATGTCGCCAAGGGAATATGACCTTTTTTTCTTTCTTGTCAAAAACCGTGGCATCGCTCTTTCAAGAGAAAAGCTCCTCAACGAGGTATGGGGTTACGATTTTTTTGGTGACGACCGCACCATTGATACCCATATCAAGCAGCTTCGCAAATTGCTTGGACCATATAGTAAATGTATTTCCACTTTAAGAGGGGTGGGCTACCGCTTTGATGAGTGATAAGGTTTCTATAAGATGGAAACTTTGCTTATATTTTATTAGCTTTACCTTGCTGATGCTCGTAATTTTCTGGCTTTTTCAGACAGTATTTTTTGACCGGATCTATGGTATTTATAGCAAATATAAGCTGATATCAAAATCTGCTGTCATTGCTGCCAATATTGATAACCCCGAAATAAACGAACTTATTACAGT
>CAZNVF010000153.1:0-3259 GCA_964576395.1 uncultured Oscillospiraceae bacterium | reverse complement strand
AAACCCCATTTGAGGCAAATACCATATTAAAAGTGTCAAGATTTCATCGGCGTTCCTAAATGTTTCAATAGAGTGTTCATTCATTTTAATGGCATTACGGGATTTCCGGAAATGGAATATTTGTAGTGGCAGGTTTATTAATATTACCGCAATAAAAAAGCAACAGGCTTTTGCATGTTGCTTTTTCATGGGTTTAAGCCCGCCGGTGATTTTCATAGGTTATATAGATATGCGCCGCGGCAAACGCCGCACCGAAGATTATAAGTAAAAGGTGACTAAGAAATACCCCGCGCAAAATAAAAATCATGCTCGGAACTATGGCAAGGACAAGACCACTTACAAGGGTGCGTTGCTTAAAATAAAGCGCCCAAAATATAAAATACAAAATGAAAAGCGCTGAGCACAGAATAAACCAAATCAACAAACTATCGGCACTACTGAAGCCAAACTCCCAGTTTTTTTGCACATATTGGGAAAACCATAAGCGCTATGGAACCATAGCGCCCCACTTGCTCTGCAAGAATTATAAAGCGGTTATTCAATCTGTTTTTAGGAAATTTGTTTTTCGATCCACAGGTAATGTTTGGAATGAGCATAAGCGCTACAATAAGAGCACCAGTAAAGTTCAGAAAGTTAAATTCCATGCTCACTTACCAAGGCTGTGAACGTCTTCTTCTTCTTCTCCTCCTTCATAAAGGAGCTCGGGGTCGTCCTCAGTCATGCCGGAACTTAAAGCTTTAAAACGGTTAAATGTTGGGGTAAGGCGGCTGTTGTAAGAGCGCACAGCCTTATCATACTGGTCTCGGGCGCCGGCAAGGGCCTTATCTATGTTGCCAAAATAACCAAAAAATACGTTAAAGCGGCTGATAAGCTCTTTGCTGAGGCTTGCTATTTCTTTGGCGTTTTTGCTCATGGCGTTTTCCTGCCAGCCTATAGAAACAGATTTTAAGAAGGCGTAGAAAGTCATTGGTGAAAGCAGAAGCACGTTTTTCTCCATAGCGTAGGAAAAAATGTCCCGGTCAGAGGCAAAGGCGGCAGAAAGGCCGGATTCATAAGGCACCACCATTGCAACCATTTCCGCGCTGCGCTCCTCGCTTTTCCAATAGGCCTTTTTATAAAGGGCATCTATGTGGCTGCGAAGCGCCTTAACGTGCTCGGCGAGGTGGCGGGTGCGGCTTACTTCGTCGGCATCATCAAGATAGAGCATGTATGCATTCATCGGTACCTTGCTGTCCACCGGAATAGTACGACCACCGGTAAGATTTATAACCATGTCCGGGCGGCTTCCATCAAGGTTGACTTGCTGTTCCTCAAAGTCAATGTGCTCAACCATTCCGGCAAGTTCGGCAATCTTGCGAAGTTGCTCTTCACCCCATTTTCCGCGCTGTGCATTATTTTTAAGTGTACTGTTGAGAAGGTTGGTGGCGTCCTGAAGTTCGCTGTTCTGTTTTTTGAGCACGTCCACTTGGGCCGTGAGGCCGCTGTAAGCTGAAGCCCGGGCTTTTTCAATCTCTTCAACCTTCGCTCTCAGCTCTTTCAGTTCGCTCCCTACTGGGGTGATTATTCCGTTTACAGCCTCATTATTGCCTTTAAGGTTTTCACCAAGCTTCTGCGCAAAGTCAGAAAGTTTGTCGTTGGCGCTTTCAAGAAACATTTTTGTATTGTTTTCAGTTATAGTTTTAGAAAGGCTTGCGAACGAGTCCTTAAGGCTTCCGTCAGCCTTATTTATCCATTCGCGAAGATCCTTATAGCTCTGCTCCATAGCAGCGGCGTTCGCCGACTCAGTATGCAGCTTTTCAGAAAGCTCATTCAGCCGCTGAATGAGCTCAGAGTTTTTATCCTCAATTTCAGAAAGGCGAAGTTTAACGCTACGAAACTCCGTTTCCTTTGCAGCAAGGGTCTCACGGCTTTCCGCAATAGCTTCCGAAAGGGAATCAACTCGTTTTTGTTTTTCAGCTGCCTCGGCAGAAAGTCTCTGATTTTCCAATTTGTAAATATCATTTTCGCTTTTTAAAGATGAAATTTTTCCGTTTTGTATAATGAAAGCGGCAAAGAAGCCAAGGGCAAGGGTAGCCGTGGCAATGGCAAGTACAACCGCCAAAGAAATTTCAGGCATAATGAACCTCCAAGAATATTTATATTCTACATTTTATATCAACGGTTTAAAATTGTCAAACGGAGTATTCAAACAGTTGTTTGTTTTAAATTCTATGATTCATAGGGTGATTTCTTGGCAGTTTTCTGCTATATTATAAGTATGAAAGGGGAGATACGCATGGAAAAAGACAAAATAGGAACTTTTATTGCCCAGCTTCGCCAACAAAAGGGCCTTACCCAGTGCGAGTTAGCGGAAAAGCTTTGTGTTTCGGATAAAGCCATTTCACGTTGGGAAACGGGAAATGGCCTTCCGGACACATCACTACTGAAACCGTTAAGCACCGAGTTAGGCGTTTCCGTCGGAGAACTGCTTTCGGGCCAAAGACTGGAGAGAACGGAAATAAAAGCGGAAACGGACAGTATAATAATTGAGGCCCTTAGCTATTCAAAACGAGTTTGCTTAGGGTGGGCTTTTGGGCACTTTTGCTTTTAGGGGCAGGGCTTCTTATTTCGCCGATGTTTTTAGCTTCTAGCGGTGGGTTATGGCTCGTGGGCGCGGCAATTATGGCTGTGGCACTGACATATTTTTATTTATACAGGAAAAATAAGACCATGAGCACAAAGAACAGGGCTTTTGAAATTGGGGCGTTTTTATTTTTATGTGCCGCGCAGGCGTTGGAGTTGCTTCCATGTGGCGCAGTGCTCATATTTGCGGACGGCCCTGAAAACAAGGTGATGAAAACCTTTTCCTATTTCAGCTTTGTTCCATTTGGTTATGCCAACTTTTGGCCGCTTATTACGGCACTTTTGACTGCTGTGGCGCTGGCCCTTTCAGCGGTCAGGCTATTAAAAAAGAGCGCTGCCGCAAAAACAAGGGACGCAGTGTTCATTATTAAAGCACTTGCGCTTATATTTTCTCTGTTGCCGCTAATGTATGGCGGGGAATATATGAATACAGTGAGCTATGCCGTTTCAGGAAGTTTAATTGTATCCGGAGCGCTGACAGCTGTAGAAAAAATAAAAGAATGAACTTGCAGGTCTAACGTCCAGATGACATAATGACTATATAATTATCAGATAAAGGCTGTGATTTAAAAATTTCAGTATGATTGATATAGTAATAGCAGTATTTACAGCACGTTCGCAGCCGCTTTAATCATAA
>CAZNVF010000152.1:0-3269 GCA_964576395.1 uncultured Oscillospiraceae bacterium | reverse complement strand
CTTACTAAGCTTGACGGTGATACACGTGGCGGTGCCGCCCTTTCAGTAAAAGCGGTTACTGGGGCTCCAATCAAGTTTACAGGCACTGGTGAAAAACTTACAGATCTTGAGCCTTTTTACCCGGATAGAATGGCATCTAGAATACTTGGAATGGGCGATGTTCTTACCCTTATCGAAAGAGCCGAAGAGCAGATGGATGCTAAAAAAGCCGAGGAAATGGCTAAACGACTTGGTGAAAACAGTTTTGACATGAACGATCTCCTTGAGCAGATGAAGCAGGTGCGTAAAATGGGTTCGTTGAGCCAGATTGTTTCAATGCTTCCAGGTGCAAAGAAAAAACTAACCGATGAGGAAGCTGAGAAGGGTGAAAAGCAACTTATTATGACAGAGGCAATAATAAACTCCATGACAAAAAAAGAGCGCGCAAAGCCGTCAATAATCTCAGCTCAACGCAAGAAAAGAATTGCAGCTGGAAGCGGAACAAAGGTTGAAGATGTAAACCGTTTGCTCAAGCAGTTTGAGCAGATGCAGAAAATGATGAAGCAGCTCTCAGGAAACGGAAAGCAAGGCAAAAAAATGCGTCAAATGCTGAGCCAGATGCAAAATCAAAGCAACATTGGCGGAATGCCATTTTAATTAGGTCTTTGGGCGAAAGCCCCTTGATAAATATAAAAAAATTATTTTTAATTATAGGAGGAAAAAACAATGTCCGTTAAAATCAGACTTCGTCGTATGGGTGCAAAAAAAGCACCTTTTTACCGTATCGTAGTTGCCGATTCTCGTTACCCCAGAGATGGCCGTTTCATCGAGGAAGTAGGCTATTATGATCCTACAAAAGAACCGTCTGTAATTAAAGTTGACGCAGAGAAAGTTGAGAAATGGATCGCAAACGGTGCACAGCCTACCGATACAGTTAAATCTCTTCTTAAAATTGAAGGCGTCCTTAAATAATGCCGGAGGTCCGAAATATGGAAGAACTGCTTGCTGTTATTGCACGCGGCCTTGTTGAGGATAAGGATGCTATTTCTGTAACCGTGGATGAACCGGACGAGGAGGGGACGATTGTTTACCATCTCCATGTGGCTCCTGCGGATATGGGAAGAGTCATTGGGCGTCAGGGTAAGATCGCCCGCGCCATTCGAACCCTTATGCGTACTGCCGCAAACCGTGCCGGCAAGAAAGTTGCCGTTACGATTGAATAATTAAAAAACGAATTCCCTCGTCATTTTTGGCGAGGGAATTATACGAGGCAAAAATTTATGAAAAAAGAATTTCTTGAGGTGGGGGAGATAGTCACTACACATGGAATCCACGGTGATATGCGCCTTTACCCTTGGTGCGATCCAGGTGATGTGGAACGTGCAAAAAAAGTTTATTTGGATGAAAAAGGTATACAGAGTTTTGATGTGCAGTATATTAAGCCACATAAAAATGTATATCTTGTCAAACTCAGAGGTATAGATTGCCCCGAGAATGCACGAAAGTTTATTGGAAAAGTTCTATATATGAACCGAAACGATATTCCAATGAAAAAAGGTGAATATTTTATTCAGGATATTATCGGTTTAAAAGTACTTGACTATGAAAATGGTACTTGCTATGGTGAGATTTATGATGTAGCCTCTACTGGCGCCAATGATATATATTGTGTGCGTGGTGCTGATGGAAAAGATACTTGGATCCCGGCAATTCCACAGGTTATAGGCAGTGTAGATATCGATGGTGGCACTATAACTATAATCCCCATGAAAGGACTTTTTGACTATGAGGATTGATATTGCGACGCTTTTTCCGGAAATGTGCGAAAATGTTTTGAGCACCAGCATTATCGGAAGAGCACGCCGTGCAGGATTTATAGAGATGTATTGCCACAATATCAGAAACTATACGACTGATAAGCATCAGCGTGTTGATTCTGCACCTTATGGAGGGGGAAACGGCATGGTAATGCAGGCGGACCCCATTTACCGTTGTTACGAGCACGTATGCGAAGAATCGTGCTCAAAACCTTATGTGATTTATATGTCGCCTCAAGGAGCGGTGCTCACTCAAAAAATGGCTGTGGATTTTGCGCAGAATTATGAGCATTTATTGCTTATTTGTGGTCATTATGAGGGCGTTGATGAGCGCATAATTGAAGAGATAGTGGACAAGGAAGTGTCTATAGGCGATTATGTTATTACAGGTGGCGAGCTTGGAGCACTTGTGCTTGCCGATGCGGTTGCAAGGCTTTGTGATGGAGTGCTTTCAGAGGATGTTTGCTTTGAAGAAGAAAGCCATTTTTCAGGGCTGCTCGAATACCCACAATATACAAGGCCTAAGGTTTGGCATGAAAAGACCGTACCCGAGGTACTTTTAAGCGGAAATCACAAGTCAATTTCAGATTGGCGCTATGCTGAAGCTGTAAAGCGTACGGCTGAAAAGCGCCCGGATATGATTTTAAAGAATGAGGACAAAAAATAAATGATAGGTACATTAGTGAATGTAGCGGCTGTTCTTATAGGAGGCACACTTGGACTGATTTTAAAGAAGGGAGTCAAAGAAAGCTTGATGAGCAGCATACTGAAGGCTGAAGGTATTGCTGTTTTGGTTATAGGATTGAACGGCCTCATCACGACGATGATCTCAGTGGACGCAGGTGGAAACCTTGAGGACAATGGCGGAATGCTTTTACTTATAAGTCTTGTAATAGGAACCTTTGTGGGAGAAGTTCTGTGTCTTGACGACAAAATCAACAGTTTTGGATTTTCTATAGAAAGCAAACTAAAATCTGAGGGATTTGCAAAAGGCTTTATTTCGGCTTCAATAATTTTCTGTATTGGCTCAATGGGTATAATGGGCTCAATAAATGATGGGCTGTACGGTGATCACAGCCTGCTTTTTGTAAAAAGCGTACTGGATGGGGTTACATCGGTCGTGCTTACTTCCACAATGGGTTGGGGCGTTTTATTTTCGGCAGTGCCAATATTGATTTATCAGGGCTTAATAAGTCTTTTTGCGTCTTCAATTTCTCCAGTGTTGGAAGCATGCGGCAATATGATGATGCAATTTAACATGGTTGGCAATGCGCTTATAATATGTATCGGTTTTAATTTTATTACCGATTCTAAAATTAAAACTGCCAATCTTTTACCAGCTCTTTTAGTTCCAATACTGTATAACTTGTTTCTATTAGTGGGAATCTTTTAGTTAAATTTCACAAAGAAATGGTGAAAGTTTTACCTTATTATAGAAAATTTATAGAAATTTTTTCTAATAATTGAATTACA
>CAZNVF010000151.1:0-3290 GCA_964576395.1 uncultured Oscillospiraceae bacterium | reverse complement strand
AGTTGATGGTTCTTCTTGGTATCATATTTTATCATATTGTAAAGATAATCATTGTTATGATGTTTTCCGGCGTAATATTGGTATTATTCAACTTGTTTCTACTGAGAAAGCCTGTTCTGCTAATATTGGTTTCCCTGATGATTGATTTTTTACGGAATAGTTTCTATTTAGCGAAATAAGTTGTATTTTAGTTTAAGCTTCTTCGCAAAGCGGCAAAATTCCACCGATGTCTCGTAGAGTTCTTCCGGAAAGGTTTTCAATGTAAATATTTCTGTTACGCAAAAAATCTTTTATATTATAATAATCATAAAGAGATTTTAAATCTCCGCTCGTTCCAAGAATCTTTTTTTCAACCATTCCGCCACAGCCACCAATAAAGCCAGTATCATAGCCTTTAAGATATATTCCACCTTCTCTGATTTTAAGAACTTCTATTCCATGGCTTTCTGCAGATTTTGCAATCCCGTTGTCGGCGGTTATAATAGCATCTTCACAAACGACAAGAGCTGAACATTTTGAGTAGCCCTGATTTACACCAATTACTTCTAAATTATTTTCGTTTACATAATTTATTAAGAAATGGTCGGCTGTTTTTGGATTCATTATAATTTTGTTACCAATAATATTTACATTTAAAATACAGTCATCCGGATAACTAAAACTTAATTTACTGTTAGTTTCTTTTACATCAAAACCAATGGCATGCAACATATTGATGCATTCTTCTGAGCACGATGCAGTAATTATAGATTTGCCACCAAGGTGTAACAGCTGCAGATCTGCATGGGAAGCTATTCCCTCGGGTAAGCTCAGGCACGGGTTAACTGGAACAACGGCTATTTTTGCAGTTTCAAGCGCATTGCAAACGTCTATAGCGTCGGATGATACGGTGGCAACCGTTACTTTTCCCTTTGGAGAGTTTGGGCTTTTTATACATTTCATTTTGTGCTTCCCTCTTTTTTTCTAATTGCAGAGAATGCCTCCCCCACACTGCTAACACCCGTGAGCCTTATATTATAATCATCTTTAGAAAGTTTTTTAAGACATTGTTTAGGTAAAATAACTTCAGTAAAACCGAGTTTTTCTGCTTCTCTTATTCTGCTCTCACTATGTGAAACGCTGCGAAGTTCACCTCCAAGACCGACTTCACCAAAGGCAACCACTCGGCTATCTATTACTGTGTCTGTAAGGCTTGAGATAAGCGCAACAGCGACAGCTAGATCAGCTGCGGGCTCGTCCAACCTAAGACCGCCGATAACGTTTATATAGGTGTCCATGCTACCAAAATAATACCCTGCCCTTTTTTCCAATACAGCAATGAGTAGTGCGGTACGGTTAAAATCAAACCCAGTTGAAGTTCGCCTTGGAACACCGAATCCCGTTTTAGTAACAAGCGCCTGAACTTCAGCAAAAATTGGTCTGGTTCCCTCTATAATGCAGCTTACACAGGTGCCAGAGACGTTTGTAGGGCGTTCCGAAAGCAGCGCTACAGAAGGATTTTCAACCTCATTAAGGCCGTTCTCGTTCATTTCAAAAACGCCTATTTCATTTGTCGAACCAAAACGGTTTTTGACAGATCTGAGTATTCTATAAGTCATTGTACGTTCGCCCTCAAAATATAGAACCGTATCAACTATATGCTCCATAACTTTGGGACCGGCGATGGCGCCGTCTTTATTTACATGACCGACTATAATTATTGGAATTTCTAAGCTTTTGGCGATTCTGGTAAGTATTGAAGTGCATTCTTTAACCTGGGTAACGCTTCCACTTGATGAAGAAATGGCAGCAAAATTTATGGTTTGAATTGAGTCAATCATCACCATTTCTGGCTTTTCTGCATTAATAACATTGATAATTTGCCCTATATCGGTATATGGTGCTACGAGTAAATTTTGGCTTAAAACACCAACTCGTTTTGCACGTAATTTAAGCTGTGCTTTGCTTTCTTCGCCTGAAACATAAAGTATTTTCATTTTGTTACAAAGCCTGCCGCAGATTTGTAGCAGCATTGTAGATTTTCCTATGCCAGGATCGCCACCTAAAAGGGTAACAGATCCTTTTACTATACCTCCACCAAGAACTCTATCCAGTTCTTTTATTCCCGTTACATAGCGATATTCGTCTTCAACAACCACGTCAGAAATGCTAACAACAGAATCTGAATTTGTATCTTCAGAAATAAGTCCAGCTGTTTTTTGCTTTGAGGAAATTTCGTCTGCTCGAAATTCCTCTGTAAAACTGTTCCAATCTCCGCATTCGGGACATTTTCCATACCATTTGGGAGATTCGTGCCCGCAAGAGGAGCATACATATATAGATTTTAATTTTCCCATATTATTTCACCTTATTAATAATATTTTAATTTGATAATTATTTTGCTAAATATCCTATTGCAGAAAAAGTAATTGAAAAAGCCATTTTATTTTGATATGTATCATCATTTAACAAAGCAGCTTCACTACTGTTTGAAATGAAACCGCACTCTGCAAGAACGGCCACTTTTTTTGTATGATACAAAATATAAATATCATCTGTGGCCTGCTTTATTACTCTTTTATTTTCGGGCTGAAGCATGCTTATTATACCACTCTGAAGAGATTCCGCAAGTGCCTTGCTCTCTGGGTTATTTCCACTATAAAAAATCTGGGCACCTCTTACGTCACCGCCAAAAATATTTTGATGTATAGATATAAAACAAAGACAATCCGTATTTTCAAGAAGTGCCAGCCGGTTCTTAATATCTGATACCTTTTTTTCTCTTTGAGAGTTAAGTCCATCATCACAAGTCATGATATCAGTAGTTCTTGTAAATACAGTATCATAACCTAGAAGCCGCAGAAAGCGTCCAATTTTGAGCGTAATTGAGAGATTAATATCTTTTTCAATAATTCCTCCAACGCCAACTGCACCACCATCCTCACCGCCGTGACCGGCATCTAAAATTATTACGTTATTTTCCGTGAAAACATTATTATTTGAACTTGCTTGCAGAAATTCATTTTCTGGCAGGTAAAGAAAAGGCGCAACAATTATAAAAAATGCTGCTAAAGTAAAAAGTAAAGATTTAAACATTGTATATTTCAATAGAGTGACTCCCCTTTCAATATAGAATTTATACGCGGGAAGTTTTTACACTATTCTAAATTATTTTATCATAAATTCAGTATTTTGTATATCTGTATGTTCGTAAGAAATAAAAATTTTGTATAAGTAAGTATTTGTTTATTAACTACTGAAAATTACAAATAATTATTAATTTCTCTATTGATTTTTACGTGCTGAAGTGT
>CAZNVF010000150.1:0-3339 GCA_964576395.1 uncultured Oscillospiraceae bacterium | reverse complement strand
AAACGAGACGTTTGGGAAGGTTATTATAGAGCCCAAGATCGAGAAGAGTTTCTTCTTCCTTATCAGTCTGATATGGATTATGCTGAGGCTATCGGTGCGGAGTATGCTGTTTTTCATGTTAATGATGTTTCCAACGAGGAGATATTTACATATAAATGGGAACATACTAATGAACAAGTTATTAGAGCCGCAGCTGAAGTGGTAAATAAACTTACTTATGGTAAAGACTATCATTTTAAGCTTCTTTTTGAAAATTTATTTACCCCAGGTATGACGCTTCTTGACCCGAGAGAGACAGAACTTATGCTTTCACTTGTTGAATATGAAAACAAGGGCATAATTATGGATACTGGCCATCTTATGTGTGCCCCGCAAAATATTATTGATGAAAACCAAGGGATAGATTTTGTACTTCAAACAGTAAAAAATCATGGTGAGCTTGCAAAATATTTCAAAGCTCTCCATCTTCATAAATCGACTTCCGGAAACGCGGTTTCAGAACTTAAAACGAAAACAATAATACCAGCGGAAGACTTTTATGATAGATTTTCACAAAGCTATTCTATTGTTCTTAATATAGATCAACACCGTCCATTAATGAGTCCACGTGCTCAAGAAATCCTCGAGCTTGTTCAGCCCGATTATGTAACGCATGAAGTTACCGCTAAAAATCGCCAAGAAAAGCTTAAAAACGTGCTTACGCAAATGAAAGCACTTGGAAGAATATAATAAAATGGGTCAGCCTTAAATAAGACTGACCCATTTTATTTAATAGCATTAAAATTCTTAGTTTAACCCAAGTTTAACGTAACTTTCCGGAGCACCGTTCACGTTAAAATGTATACAATACCCCTCACAAGGAGCTGGCTGCCATAAATAAAAATTTTCTTTTCCAGTTTCGTTTGGAAAGTAATAGTTCATTAGAGATGATATTATGCCACCATGGCAAATAATAATACAATTCCGTAATGAATATTCGTTCATTGCCAAAAGCGCTCGTTCAAACATAATTTTTCCGCTTTCCCCTCCTGGGCAAATATTATTCCAGTTGTCGCCGGAAATCCATTCTTGGTAGTCATCACGTTCTTTAAGTTCATCATATGTATGCATTTCAAACTCGCCAAAATCCACTTCATTTAAACGAGGATCAGTAATATGCTCTACATTTCCGTAAATTTCAAAAAGGGTTTGTTCCGTGCGTGTAAGAGAACTTGTAATTAGTTCAAAATCATTTATATCAGGGTAAATTCCAGCTCTTTTTCTAAACCATACAGCTTCCCTGCCCTCTTTTATAAGGGGAAGATCAGTACTGCCATAATACAGATGTTTGGCGTTTCCCTCTGTTATTCCGTGGCGAATAAGATATACTGTGCTCATTATTTAAGCCTTTGTGGAATGCCGCAAAAAACTCTCGTTACGTGTTCGCTTTCCTTTGAAAGCCTTATGAGTAGTCTTCCATTGGCCTCTCTCCACGCCCTTTCTGTTTTATCTATCGGAACGATACCACAGGAAATGTCATCAGAAATGACGATAAGATCACCAATATTTTGAACAAGCTCAAAAAAATAATCTGCTGGTTCGATTCCGTGTTCAACACACCAAAAGCTAAATCTTTCAATATGAGAAATACATCTTTTATCTAAGTCGATGTTTTTATCTTTGCTGCACACAAAAATATTCTCATTACTAAGCGCAAAAGTTGTTTTTGCATATTCAGTTTTACCTTGGTATGCGCCTCCAATTATAAGTTCCATACTAGTTTCTCCTTAAAATAGCATTAAAACTATAGTTCCACAAAGTTCACCTAGAGTATGGCCAAAACCGGTAACATCCCCAGAAAAACCGTCCAAGTTTTTGAATGCATACGCAGAAAAAGCCGCATACCCTAAAGAAGTTGCAACAGCCGAACCAAGACCAACAAAACCGTCAACAAAAAAGCTGATTGCAATAGATGCAATTAAAATAAATATAAGAGAAATAATGTTTATTTTTTTGACATCCTGCTGAAATTTTCCAGCATACTCACTATGTCCCATTGGACGCAGAATTGATACTCCTATGGCGCTGGAAGCTCTTGAAATGGTACAGATAAGAATAAGCATCCATAAATTTTCGTTCCCATCGGCGGATGCAAAAGCGGCAAAGCCTATCAAAAATAGCATTGCAAGATGAATTACAGCAAAAGAACCAACATGTGAATCTTTCAATATTTCTCTTCTTTTTTTAAGTGGACGTCGGGAAAAAATAGCGTCGCAACAGTCCATAAACCCGTCAAGATGGATCCCTCCGGTGAGAATATACGGAGTAATTGAAAGTATAGCTGCAGTAAAAATTACTGGGCAGTTTATCTTATTTAGTACGAACCATACAAGAGCCCATATTGCTCCTATAACTGTTCCTACAAAAGGAAAGACGGCAATCATCAAAGAGCGAACTGATTCGTCCCAAACACGCCAAAAGGGATTTGGAATTGAACAAAACATGCTGAAGCTCATGCAAAAAGCTTTTAAAAGTTTTTTCATATAAGTTCGGCCCCTTTATAATAAATTATTTGTCCGCAACAAAATTCTGTTACAACATCACAAACTGACGCAAGGCAACGGTCAACTTCCCCAAGACCTCTACGAAAAGCTTCCGTCCATTCATCATAAAAAGCGGAATCACAATAGAGATTATCAGAAACAAAAACAATATTTTTGACTTTTTCAGAAAGAAATACAAGTTCAGCCGCTGCTTTTTCGGTAGCTTTAGAATCAAACTTTCCGTTCATTCCGCCAAACATTTCGTTTGTTAAAAGTGCAGTTACACTGTCGACAAGATAAGTACCTTTCATATCGAATTCATTGGCATGAGATACGATATCTCTTCCCCACTCTGCAGTATTGAATCCCCAACCTTCTCTTTCTTTTCTATGCCGTTTGATCCTTGCATGGTCCTCATCATCATGTGGCTCCATTGTGGCTAGATACCATAGATGTTCCGGTTCAGAAAACTTTTGTGCACATTTTTGGGCAAACATTGATTTCCCGTTTTTAGCGCCGCCTGAAATAAAAATTTTCATCTTTTTACTGTAAAATTATCTCCAATACGAATTTCTTCAAGGTAACTGTCATTTATGCTTGCTTCGGCAAAGGTGGCCATTTCGTTCATAATAGCATAAGCTGCATCCATAACTCTGAACATGATTGGACAGCCACTGCCCTCTCCAAGGCGCATCTTCATAAGAAGAGGAGCTTCAAGGCCAAGCTCTTTGAGGGCAAGCTGATAACCGACTTCAAATGAAGCATGGGAAGCTATAAGATAATCTTTTACATTGGGACAGAGTCTGAAAGCCGTAAG
>CAZNVF010000149.1:0-3364 GCA_964576395.1 uncultured Oscillospiraceae bacterium | reverse complement strand
ATTAGTGCAGGTCGTATAAATAATTTTGCAATCTCTCCATATATGTAGTATAATAATGCTGTTATGACAAGCAAGTCAAAATATCTTTACGGAGGTTTTATAATAATGGCAAAAAAAATTCTAAAACGAAGCGATGTTCCAGAAGAATTTACTTGGAACCTTAACGACATTTTTGAAAGCGATGAAGCTTGGCTTGCCGAGTACGAGGCGCTTAAAGAGGTGCCTGCGAAAATCGCCGCTTATCAGGGAAGACTCGGTGAAAGTGCCGCGAAACTTCTTGAATTCTTTAAAGCTGATGACGAGGTCAGCGTGCGGTTAGAAAAGTTGCATGGTTATGCAAGCTGCAAAGGCGATCAGGATACTGCTAACAGCAAATATCAGGATTTCCGCAGTAAGGCCATGAGTGTTATTGTTGCGATCTCAAGCGCTTCCGCTTTCTTTGCCCCTGAAATAATGGCTATTCCGGAAGAGACAATTAATAAGTTCTATGAGGAAGAGCCGGAACTTGAAACCTATCGCCGTAGCATTTACACTGTTCGCCGTCGTGCAGAGCACATTCTCTCACCAGAGTGCGAGGCTATTCTTGCCTCGGCGGGCGAGATGTCAGAGTCACCGCAGCTTATTTCAAGCACTTTTGAGAATGCGGATCTTAAATTTCCAAGTGTCACAGATAAAGACGGCAATACATATCCGCTTACCGGAGGTTCCTTTGTTCCGCTGCTTGAAAGCCCGGACGTAAACTTCCGAAAACAGGTTTTTGAAACCTATTATAACCGTCTTGGCGAATTTAAAAACACAGTTGCCGCAACTCTTGATGCTCAGTTCAAACAGCTTTGTTTCTTTGCAAATGCCCGTAAATATCCATCCACCCTTGCAGCGGCCCTTGACAATACTGAAGTTCCTGCCGAAGTTTATACCAACCTTATCGAGGCTGTCCATTCTAATCTTGATAAAATGTATCGCTATGTTGCCCTACGTAAAAAAATGCTCGGAGTAGATGAGCTTCATATGTACGATGTATATACTCCTATAGTTGCCGATACCGCCGAAGAAATAAGTTTCGAACAGGCAAAAGAAACGGTCCTTGAAGCTCTTGCGGTCCTTGGAGAAGATTATACAAACCTTCTTAAAGAAGGCTTCAATAACCGCTGGATAGACGTTTATGAGAACGAGGGCAAACGTAGCGGGGCTTATTCTTCCGGAAACAGTTATCCGCACCCATATGTTCTTCTTAACCACAAAGACAATCTTGACAGCCAGTTCACACTTGCTCATGAGATGGGCCACGCTCTTCACAGCTACCACAGCTGTAAATATCAGCCTGTTTCAACCAGCGGTTACGTAATTTTCGTTGCCGAAGTTGCCTCTACCTGCAACGAGGTACTCCTTATGCGCCACCTTCTCAAGAAAACCACAGATAAACGCCAGCGTGCATATCTCATAAACCACTTCCTCGACCAGTTCAAAGGCACTGTATATCGTCAAACCATGTTTGCCGAGTTTGAGCTTGAAATGGGCCGTATGGCTGAGAGAGGAGAGACCCTTACCGCAGATGCCCTCAGCGCTAAATACCATGAGCTAAATAAACTCTATTTTGGCCCTGACATGGTCTCCGACGATGGTATCGCTCTTGAGTGGGCAAGAATTCCTCATTTCTTCTATAACTATTATGTGTTCCAGTATGCAACCGGTTTCTCTGCAGCGGTCGCCATTGCGAACCGTATACTTGAGAAAGGCGAGCCTGCTGTTGCCGATTATAAGAAATTCCTTTCCTCTGGCTCCAGTACAGACCCGATATCCCTTCTCAAAATTGCAGGTGTAGATATGAGCACACCTGACCCTGTAAACTCTGCTCTCAAGTTATTTGACGATCTTATTGATGAGATGGAAACACTTGTTGAATGATATAAATCCATTTAAAAAGCGCACCCTTTAGGGTGCGCTTTTTTGCGTATATTTTACGCCTGCCGATTATAAATGGGCACCACATGCTTTTTGTTGCCGCCGATAATTATAACGGCACAAGCCGCGTTGAGCACCATAAAACAGGTGAGCACCGCCCTTGAGGGAATAAATTCGGAAATGGTTCCAGCAAGAAGCTGGCCGCTTAAAGAGCCAACAGTGTTGAGCATCAAAAAAGTTCCGTTATACCTGCCTTTGCGCTCGTTTGGAACGTATGACTGCGTGGATGAAATTCTTATGTTATAAGATGTAACGCTGAGAAGCCCATTGGCGAAACAGGCTATCTGCATGACAATTATAGGTGTATAGAGATAAAACCCTTCGCCAAGGGCAACAAGAATATAAACAATAAGGGCGATAATGTATTTTTTATCCGTAGGTAGCTTTAGTTTATAATGGAGCATTCCGCCAAGAACCCTTCCAACCACCATAAACGCCCAAACCGCGGTGTAAATGTATTCGCCGTTTACAAAGTTTTCTTTGAACCAGGGAAGGGTTATCACCTGAGAAGCCCCGCCGGAGAAGGATATGACGGTGAAATAAAGCGTTATGGCCAAAAGCCCTTTTTCAGAGATAAGGTAATGAACTCCATCGCGCATATCATTTATATATTGGCAGCCACCGTAATGGGGGGATTTTTGAAGGCCGCTTTTGCCCTCAATATCGCTTATTCTCATTTCAAACAAAGCCGTGGCAAGAAAGCAGCATGCGTTCACAAAAAGAAGGGGAAAAAGCCCCACGGTGTTATAAACAAAAGCAGAAACGGGGGTCAAAGCAAATGTAAGGGTTTCCAGGGCGCTTGAAATTGAGTATGCTTTTGTATAGTTGCCCTCGCTTATAAGCATGGGGAAGAAGCTTTGAAAAGCTACACTGTAAACGCTGTTTATCATTCCGCTGACAAAAACCGCCGCCGCGAATATTCCAAAATTCAGAACGTCGAAATACACTATTGCTCCAAGAAAAAGATAGATGCCGGTCATTGCGAAATCAAGGAAGTATATGGTTTTTCTTCTTGAGAACCTATCCATAAGGGGTCCGGAAATAACGGGTGCCACTATCTGAGGAAGAGTGAAAAGAAATATGTATATAGCATAATATAAGGTCGAGCCCGTGTAGTCGAGCACGAAAAGACTCATGGCAAAGCTCGCAAGGGAGTTGCCTATCATGGAAACTACGCTCCCAAGGGTTATTATTGTAAAATCTTTTGTCCAAAGCTTGTTAGCCATTTAAAATTCCCCAAAAAACAAAAAATGTAACTTTTATTATATCATTCTGTTGCTTTAAAGTAAAGACAAAAATAGTAAGGCCCACATAATTGAAGAGAGTAACATTAAAAGCAGAAGAAACCGGAAACGGTTTTCGACTGCTTTTTCTTTATTTATAGGGCAGGAAAAACGGCGGA
>CAZNVF010000148.1:0-3375 GCA_964576395.1 uncultured Oscillospiraceae bacterium | reverse complement strand
GCAACACACAAAAAGTTGAAGCCCATTCCAAAATGAAGAGTAAAAATCAAATTTGACGTCAAAAATGGCATAAAGATCATACGCAGCATGATAAATTATCATTCCAATAAGTGCAACCGCACGAAACTCATCAAGAAAATAGATTCTTCCGCTTTTCTTTGCCAAAAAAGCACCTCCTAATGGGTGTAAACTTATATAACCAGTATAACATAAATACATAAAGTTAAAAAAGGTTTTTTTTAATTAAATGTAAATATTCTTCTACAGGCTTGTAAGAAACTGTGATTTTTGATATTATAAACCTGTAAAATAATTTATATGAATTATTAAGGAAGCGACGAAAGCCGCGCTAAATTGAAAGGAAAACCCCTATGTCTGGAAAAAATAACGGCTGGAACAGGCCGGAAGAAAAATACGTTGAACCTGAAATTGAAGATAATTTTGTGGCTTTTTTTGCTGCGGAAGAGACTGTAGAGGTCCCGAAGGGAAAAAAACGCAGAAAAAATAATAAAGCGCCAGTACAAGAAGCAGGGCCGGATATACTTGCTGTATCTGAAAATGTAGAAGATACCGGTTTTGTTATAAAAGAAGTGGTGGCTGTTGATGAAGGCGATTCCGTTCTACAGATAAAGCCGGAGGCCTCATCTGCATCTGAAAAGGAGAAGGCTTTAGCTACTGAAGAGGCAACTGAAGCGGAGGTTGAAGAACCAACCCCTGAGCAGCCAGAAGCACCCTCTGTACCTGATGAGCACGGCAGTTCAGGCTCGGAATTTGAGCATGAAAAAAATATGGACAGCAGCGTTGAGGTAGTGGATGTTTCTATCGGTGAGCAGCAAAAAAATACAAAACCAAAAAAGATTAAGCTGTTTCCCCATGCAAAAAAGATAATAGACAAAAAAAGAAAACACAAATATGCAGCAACCATAGGCGCGGCACTGATTATCTTTTCTATAATAGGCTTGGTCTCTGTAATTTCAACGCTTATAAAATTTACAGGGCAGCTTATTGAAAACACCAGCCAAAAAGAGGCTTTTGAATGGAAAATATATCCTCTGCTGATGCTTGATCCTACAACTTTTGATGACCCTAACCAGCTTGATGATGTTTTTCTTCTGAAAACAGCTCTTTGGTCAACATTGCTTGAAAACCGAAGCATATATTCTTATAATGAACAGGGGCTTTTGGTTGTGCCGGCTTCAGATCTTGATGTTTCAGCCAAAAAGCTCTATGGGGACAGCGTAACGCTGAATCATCAAACATTTTCTGAAGGATATGAATATTTTTATGTATATGATGAGGAAACAAACAGCTATTCGGTGCCAATTTCCGGTCAAACTGCGGGCTATACTCCTAAAGTTGTAAAAATCGCTAAAGATGGCAATACATATACTCTTATTGTGGGTTATGTTGCTCCAACTACCATTTGGAATGTGAGTGAAGGGGGCATCTCCGAAGAATCTGTTCCAGATAAATATTTGTATTATATCTTAGAAAAAGTTGCAAGGAACGACTATATAATAAAAGCGGTAAAAGCAATTCCGGCAAGCGAGCTTCCTGAGGATCTGGAGGTTGCTGATTATCAGTCTATCAACCAAACTCAATATTTCGACTATGAACAGCAGTATCAGGAATATCTTGAGGGCCTTCAGGGCGAACAGAATAACAGTGCCGAAAATGATGAAGAAGGCGGCGAAGATAGTTCCTCCGAAAGTGAAGATACATTGTCAGAAGAATAAAATAAAAGAAAGCGCCCGCTGGGGCGCTTTTTTTATACTCATTTGTAGATAAAATGGTGCTTTTTATTACACAATTTTTTAATTTACTCTGTCAAAGCACCAAATCTAAAGTTCAAAATATTGAAAATTGAATCTTACAGTGATATAATATATATTTAATTGTAATGGATGAGTGTTTGTTGCGGAGGTTTTGGTGATATGAAGAAGTGGAAACTGCTTCCTGGAAATCCTGGTAAAGCAAAGCATATTGAAGAGGAGATTGGTATATCGGCTCTTGTAAGTGAAGTCCTCGTTGCAAGAGGGATAGATACCCCCGCAAAAGTTAAAGAATTTGTCACCGAGGAAGTGCAGTTTACAGACCCAATGGCTTATAAAGATATGGACAAAGCGGTTGATAGAATAAATGCCGCCATTGATGAAGGCGAGCGAGTATGTGTTTACGGTGACTATGACTGCGACGGAATGACTGCCACAGTTCTTCTATATGATTATTTGCAGTCAATAGGTTGTGATGTTTGGTATTATATACCGGACCGTGAAGCTGAAGGATATGGCCTAAATAAGGGAGCAATAGATTTTATTGCTTCCAAAGAGACTGACTTGATTGTTACGGTAGATAATGGTGTTTCCGCCATAAATGAAATTGACTATGCTTCATTTCTGGGCGTTGATGTTGTTGTAACTGACCACCACAAACCCAGAGAAATACTTCCAGATGCTGTTGCTGTCATCGATCCGCATAGAGAGGACAGCCTTGGTGACTACCGGGATTTGGCAGGGGTGGGAGTAGCTTTTAAGCTTGTTTGCGCTCTTGAAAGTGATAATGGCTGGGGAGTTATTGAACAGTATGCTGACCTTATATGCATAGGCACAGTGGCAGATATAGTTCCCCTTACAGGAGAAAATAGAATACTTGTGAGCCAAGGGTTATCTATAATTGGTGAAACAGCTAACCTTGGCCTTCGCTGCCTTTTGAAAGAGACGGGGCTGGAAGGGAAAAAACTCAACGCCGATGCGGTGGCTTTTGGGATAGCTCCAAAACTAAATTCCGCGGCGCGTCTTGGCTCTGCTTACCAAGTGACTGAACTTTTAACAACGGAAGATGAAGATAGAGCAAAAGAACTTGCTCATGACCTTTGCGAACAAAACCGCCGCCGCCAAACGCTCGAGCAGAAAATAGCGGATGAAGTGGAAAAAATGTATATTGAGCGGGCCAGTATATTTAATGACCGTGTGGTGGTTATTGATGGCGAGGGCTGGCACCATGGTGTAATAGGTATTGTTTGTTCGAAAGTGGTGGAGCGAACCGGAAAACCGTGCGTACTCATATCTAAAGACGGATCTGAGGCCAGAGGTTCGGCAAGAAGTGTTGAGGGCTTTTCGATGATAGATGCCGTAAGCTATGCTTCAGATTTTCTTACCCGTTATGGCGGCCATCCATTTGCCGCAGGAATGAGCCTTGATTCTGACAAAATCGGAGATTTTCGCAGGGCTATTAATGAATTTGCGAGGGAAAATTACATACAGATGCCAGTGTTTACTATAAAGCTTGACCGTGTTATGGATCCGAGCGAGCTCACAGTCGGAAATATTTCTTCACTCCGTCTGATGGAACCATTTGGCGCTTCAAATGAAACGC
>CAZNVF010000147.1:0-3388 GCA_964576395.1 uncultured Oscillospiraceae bacterium | reverse complement strand
GGATTATCAGTAAGAATGTGTCCAAGTTTAGACGGTTCCAGCAATCCTTTTCTTGTTACACAAAAACCACCGGTAACCTTGCTTCCGGTAAAGAGATAAACCTTTCCCTCTGCTCTAGCACTGTATTCTTTGATTGCCTGTACTGGCAGATATACTGTCATATCGCTCCGAATTAAGGATTTTCCAAAAATAAATTTGCCGCCTTTGTTCATCTGTGGCATATAATATCAACTCCTTTGCAAGTAAGTGAGTTTCAATATATCACAAGAAGTTTTGAAAGTCACTAAGGCTCCCTAAAGTATGGCTATTTATTTTTTCTTGCGTAACTTTAATGTAAGATTTTTCTTTTTAGTAGCTTCTTGAAGTAAACTGGCTGCATGAGCAGATTTTTCTTTTAATATGAAATTTGAAGTATTATCGTCCAATTCGGATATGATGTTTTCTAAATCGTCTAATTCCAACAAATTGACCGCAACGCAAAACAATGTTTTTTTCGTCCGTCATTATAAATATTCAACAGATGATTTAACAAAACCTTCTTTCTCTGCTGTTCCGCTGAATAAAGTTAAATCCCCAATTTCTTAAATTTTTCCATATCCTGCTTTTGATGTTGGTGTGTAATAAAAGAATCAAATTCGTTTATGTTATCATACTTTTCGCAGGGATAATTTTCACACTGGAAACAATATTCTACATTCCCATGCTGTAAACTGCATTTTGCTATGGAACAGGATTAGTTTCCCTCTTCGCCCCCCACAACCAGGACAGTATTGATTTAGATTCATAGGGCATAAGCCACAATTCAATCCACATAGGGAAAATAATAAATTTTCTCTTTTGAAATTTTTCATGAAAAATCCTCTTATGGTAGGTGCTAAGGTGTATTTTCGGAATAAACTGTGATGGCGATGCCAGATGTTCCCTTTTTCACAACTTTATTCGTATCAAATAAATGCTGTTTAATCTGCTCGCATGTTTCATTCATCTGCTCGACTTCATGCTGAAAGGCTTCTTCGCTTTGAAATGCGTCTTTGGAAGCAATCAGATTTTTCTGTAATTTTTTGGCTTTTGCAAACTTGGCAAATCGGCTGTTGATTTCTGGGTGCTTAAAACGAATATATATCGTGTCTGGAATGAGATTTCCATCTTTATCCTTTTCTCCGTCAATTTCCATATCTATCTGTTCATCCATTTTGAAAAGTAGGGTAAGAACATCGGAAGCGGTTTCTATGTCAAAATTTGTAAAGACATTGATATTTACACCCGGAACATTGGCAATCTTCAAAAGCTAATCGGGCTTGGGATTCCGGCTTCCTAACTCATATTTGCGGATAGTGGTTCCGTCTATACCTGCCAATTTCCCTAACATATTCTGTGAAATTCCCCGGATATTTCGGAATGTCTTAATTTTCTCTCCTACCGATAATTAACTGTGACTTTTTACCGCATTCGGAAAAAGCGTTTCATTTTTTGTTTTCGCAATCCTTTTTACGTTAAAAATCTTTTACGAGCCTGAATATGGGCCATTTATTTACCAAAATGTTGTAGCTAGTGGGATTTTATAGGCTAAAAAAGTTTTCTTCCCCATGCGGCGCTCATTCCTTTTATTAACATAAAATTTATATTATTAATTATAATACCATAAAAACTTTATATTGTCGACAAAATAACAAAAAACGGCCATAATGGCCGTTTTTTGTGTTAAAAAATTACTTAGACATATCCATTACATATTTTACAGCGGTACAGGTCCCATCAGAAAGTCCTTCAAATGTCTTTTGAGCTTCCTCCATAGAAATAACCGCCGCATATTTCTCAATATCAAGTTTGCCATCACTCATAAATTTAATAACATTTTCAAACTCCTCTATCGTGAAGAAAAGGCTGCCATCAATATGCCACTCACTGTTTACAAAACTCATTGCATCAATTTTAGGGCCGGGACCATATGCAACCATAACCTGATGACCGCCAACTTTAAGGCTGTTAAGACCGCTCGTTGCCGCCGAACCGCTTCCGCTGCATTCAATAGTTGCATCAAAGCCACAAGGAACCCTTTCTTTAAGCTTTTCGAGAAGACACTCGTCTGCGCCGTTAAAAACTTCATCCACAAAATCAGCCTCTTCAGCAGTTTTTATTCTGCCCTCATTCACTTCGGAAACTGCAACATATTTGGCGCCAAGAGATTTTGCGCAAGCAGCTGCAAAAAGTCCAATTGCGCCGCCACCAGTTATAAGAACTGTTGAGCCTTCTTTTACGCCTGCAACACATACGCTGTGCATAGAAATCGCCGCAGGTTCTACCATAGCTGCCGAAAGAAAGCTGACGTTATCGGGGAGCTTTCTTATCATATCGCTGCGAACCGCAACATATTCGGCGTAACCACCGTCGCTAGCGATTCCCGGGCCACCATCAAGAACATGTTTACAAAGCTGCGGCGTTCCTGCCTTGCAGGCTTCACATTCAAGGCATGAGTCTATCTCCATTGCGGTTACTCTGTCTCCAACTTTTAATCCCGAGCCTTCCGAAGCTTCAACTATTGTACCACTGAATTCGTGGCCTATTACAAAATTGGTGCCTGCACCATAGCCATAGGACCATATCAAATGCAGGTCACTTCCACATATGCCTGCGTGGCTTACTTTAATGACAGATTTTTTCTTATCTGCTTTTGGAATTGGTTTGTCGATGATTTCAAACTGTTTTACTCCTGTTAAAGTTAGCGCTTTCATTTCCAATACTCCTTTTATATAATTGTTATAATAATCAACATGTTCGTTCATTATCTAACACAGATTTTAAAGCATTGCATTAGAATTTTCAATATATAATTATAAATTTTTAATGAATTTATTGCTTTTATAACAAAACGCCCCTGTTTTCAAACAGGGGCGTTTATTTTTTTATTTATTGCTGCTTCTGCGCCTGCTGTTGCTGCTGACGGAAAGCATTTCTTGTTCCTTTGACTTCGTTCAGGGACGAAACCAGAGTCTCCTCAGTATTCTTAAGGATATTGTCCACAAAGTCTTTTGCAGATTGGCGCATCTCACGGCTCTGCTGTTGGGCCTGCTGGGCGATCTCGGCGGCTTTATTCTTGCTCTGGCGAACTATCTCCTCCTGGTCAACAAGAGCAGCTGCCCGTTTTTCAGCGCGTGCGATTATCGTTTCAGCCTCTTTTTTAGCATTGGCGATTATTTCAGTGCGGTCAGCAACAATAGACTGGGCCTGCCTTATTTCAGTTGGCATGTTGAGGCGAACATCATCAAGAAGTTCACGCACTTTATCCGCATCTACAACACAGCGGCCACCGGTCAGCGGAAGTGACCATGAACGGTCAATGAGCTCATCAAGCTGATCAAGTATCTCTTCAATAGACATAAAACATTCC
>CAZNVF010000146.1:0-3406 GCA_964576395.1 uncultured Oscillospiraceae bacterium | reverse complement strand
ACTATTGCTCCCATCATTTACGACCACCTCTTTTCTTCATGTCTTTTCTGATTGCTTCCATAGGCTCATCGGGAACGGCTCCGGTCATTCGATAGCAAGCCACTGCCTCTGCCATGAACACCCCTCGGAACCGCTACCACAGGCGGCACGGAACTCTGCGGACACAAAATAAAACCCTCCGCACACCCCTCGGTGTCGGAAGGCAAAGAAAGACAATGTTTTTTTACAACATAACGAAAAGCCGAAAAGCACATCGTATTAATCATGCAACGCTTTCATCAAAAATTTTGTTACAAAGAGCACCAGTGGAAATATACATATATCCGACTCGGATTCCTCCGCGGTAACCTGCACAATAACCACTACAAGTGGAAACATAAAAATTGACGTTATAAAATAAAGCGCCTAAAATGACGCTTTTGGCTATTGACAAATATGATAAAATAAGGATAGCTTATTTTAAGGGGGACATCTTTTGAAACACGAAGCGATAAAAAAAATTACCCTTTCAGCAATGTTTATTGCTGCCGGAATCATTCTTCCATTTTTCACAGGCCAAATTCCCCAGATAGGAAACATGATGCTTCCCATGCACCTTCCAATATTTCTCTGTGGACTGATTTGCGGCTGGCCCTATGGCCTTATGGTAGGCTTTATAACCCCACTTTTGCGCTCTTTGCTTTTTAGCATGCCGGTATTGTACCCTGGGGCTATAGCCATGGCCTTTGAGCTTGCCACGTATGGGTTTGTGTCCGGATACCTTTATAATCATTCCAAGTGGCAGTGTATCATATCGCTTTATCGTTCTATGCTTGCGGCAATGGTTTCAGGAAGGCTTGTTTGGGGTGCAGCAGAAATCGTTCTTCTTGGATTTGGTGGCAACCGCCTTACTTGGGAAGTTTTTATAGGAAGCGCTTTCTTAAATGCTATTCCTGGAATAATACTTCAGCTTGTTTTTATCCCTGCTATAATGGTCGCTCTTGACCGCACTGGTCTCGTCCGTTTTAAAAAGGCGGCCAAAAGAGATGTTGAAACCACATAAAAAGCTAAAAGCAAATTACAGAGCCCACCCGTATTCATGGGGCGGGCTCTGTATATAATAGCAAATAAACAAATGCAACCGAACGTTATATATCTAGCTTTCAGTTTCTGTATTTACTTTATTATTATATTATAGTAGGTTCTAATCTCACCATTTTTCTTATCAGCTTCTTAAATATGCCGAAAAAGAACATTATTCAATATAATTGCGGCCGAACGATGTGAGCTTGTTGTAAGCATATCGGTTTTATCAAAACCCCCATCTTGTAAATGAAGAGTAAAAATGCGTTGCCGGCAACCATAAACATACCTTTTATATTCCGATATATAAAAAACATCTCCATTTTAAAAAAGACTTTTAATAAAATTTTTTATGTTATATTCTAACTTATAACAGCTACGCCTTTGTATGCGAAGCTAAGAATGACCGCGGGGCGGTTGCAATAATCAAACTTTCTGCCTCAGGGCCTTGTTTTGATGGATATCACCATGCCTATAGAGAGTTCGCCACGGTCGGAAACTGACCTATAGACGGCCAAAACCAGTATATGTACATTTCAAATATATATTCGCTTCATATTCGCTGTCAAAACACAAGCAAAAAGCTGTTTAGCACCTCCATAGGTTTGCACTGGCGCAGAAGAATATGGCCTAGAACATTTTGCAAAGGGGACATACAACTTCCAGAGTAAATATAAGTTTTAGCTATTAATTTTGTACGGGCATTTTTAACAATCAAAATTTAAAATTCGGTGATCAACATGTTTAAATTCAATTACGATTATGCTTTCATCAGCGGCAGCATTGTTGACTTTAAAATAATAGACTATTACCAGGGTGACGGCGTTCAGCTTCCGTTTTATTGGTATACTATTCTACTTAAAAACTCGTGTACTTCTGTCGGCAAAATAAGTCTCAGGGTCGGGTACAATTACCATTCTTATTATAATGGCAACATTGGATACGAGGTGGATGAAAAATATCGCGGAAATCATTATGCATATTATGCACTCCTAATGCTTCGGAACCTGGCGCTGTATCATGGAATGCATAAATTTATTCTTACCTGCGATGAGAATAACGCAGCTTCATATAAAACCATTGAGCGCACCGGCGCAAAGCTTATTGAAATAACGCTTCCGCCTAAAGATTATTTCGCATATTATGACGGGATCAAAAAACACAGAATATATGAGCTTACTTTTTAAACAGTTTATAATATTCTTGTTTTTCACATATTTTGGCAAAAAACAGGATTTATCAGCATAAAGCCTTGACGAAAACCTTTTTAAAGAATATATTTAAAATGGAAGAAAATTTGGGGAAGTGATTTTTGATGCGTACTTGTCCGGAATGTAAAACACAGTTTGACGAAAGTAAAAACTTTTGCCCCGCCTGCGGAAAATATTTGCCTAGGATAGCTGAAAATGCACCTGATTCATCGCCTGACCCTGTTGCCAAGCTTCTCAATATAGATGTCCCAAACCTGACTGAAGATAATCACACATTTGAAAGCAGCTCCTTTTCTAAAGTATTCAAAGAAAACCTCTATGAAAGCTCTCCTTCCAAGGCTCTGCCGGGTAACCCTACCACAAAAGAAGTCAGCTGGGAAACTGCTTATAAAGGCAGCCGCACTGAAGCGCCTGTTTCCAGCTCAGCTTCGGCAGCAAGGGTAATATACAGTACCGCACCTTCGCAAGAAAATGCCAGCCCTGTAGATTTTGAGGATATTGTTAAAAGGGAAGCCGCCACCATAGAGAAAAACGAGGTCCCCTCAATAGGCAGCTTTGCCCTAACTGCGTTTCTTTTTACTATCCCCGTCGTTGGGGTCATCTATATGGTGGCCCTCGCCTTTGGAATTACAAAATATCCTGCCAAAGTCAACCTTGCAAGGGGCGTTCTTCTTTTTTGGCTTATGGTCTGCTTTGCCGCTTCCTTGGCGTTTCTTATTGCAGTGCTCGGCTTTGGTTTTGACCCCAAACCTGCTATTGAAACCTTTTGGGATGTTTTGCTTGAAGTTATAGAAATTTTTGAGGCAAAATTTTAATAAACTATTGCAATTTTGAAATTAATGCGGTATAATTACGAGCGGTAAAAGATCTTTAAAAACGGTACAGAGAGACCGGTAAGATCAAAAAATTTCCGTTTGCCAGAATAAGTGGATTTTTCTATGGTCTTGCCAAAATTGGGCGGGACCATTTTTTGTTGCTAAAAACCATAAAAGGAGGCCTTTGTTTTGGAATTTAAAGCTGATCTTATGGATTCCGAAGCGCTTAAGCGCTGCCTTATTAGAATATCACATCAAATTCTCGAACGCAACGGGGGAACAGAGAACCTTTGCCTTGTGGGAATAAAAACCAGAGGC
>CAZNVF010000145.1:0-3410 GCA_964576395.1 uncultured Oscillospiraceae bacterium | reverse complement strand
TTCCCGTAATATCCTGTTTATCCTTTGGGTATCGAAGGATGAACCCATACTCCGCGCAGTGCTCATACATCCAGTCAAACGAGTCGAAGTTCTCGTAGTCGTGCTCAAGGTCGGAATACTGGCCCCAATAGTCGGACGAGACAATATCCATTGCAAGGCCGGTGTGGTGCTCGCTGGTTCCTGGCGGAGCTACCCACTTCGCCGCCTCAACCTCCGCAATGGACTGAACATAACCGGCATCAATGTACTGCTGCACTTTTCTTTGATAGAGCTCTGCAGATTTTTCTATTGTGCGGTATGCGGAACATATCTGCATATCAAAGCCTGCCTCCTTTGCGGCGGCTATAAGTTCTTTGGCCGATTCCGCAGCTTTTACATCAAGCTGATATTTCCCTTGCACAGTTTCCAGTTCCACAGTGTAATCATCAGGAATATAGTTTTCTGGGTTGACAAGTATAAGGCATGGATCTGTTTCACCATAACTTCCTGTTTCAACGGCTGAAGAAGCGCTTTCTGAACCACTTTCCCCAATTTGCACGTCCGTTCTGCTGTTCTCATTAAGTTCTTGGCTGTTCTCACTTGAAATGAGCGTGCCCTCTCCTTCATTTATATTTTCCTTTTCCTTTGAGCACCCGGCCACTGCCAGAGCCAAAAGCAAAGCAAAAATAATCAAAAAGCTTTTTCTTATCATTTTATCTCCATTTCTCCGGCAGCGTACATAATAGCCGAAATTGCGGCTACCGGCGCTGTTTCGCACCGTAAGATCCGCGGACCAAGACTTGCGCAAAGAAGGCCGTTTGTCTCCGCGAACGCGGCCTCCTCATTTGAAAAACCGCCCTCCGGACCTACAAGCACCGCTATTTTACCGCCATGATATTGCTCCATGCAGCCCCTCAGCGGATACTTTGCGTGCTCAAAGAAAAATATTGGAAGCTCGGCCGTGCTCATTTCTTTAACCGCGTTTTTCAAACTCAAGAGCTCGCCAACTTCAGGAAGTTTGCCTCGTCCGCTTTGCTTTGCGGCTTCATCCGCAATTTTGCGAAGCCTTTCCAGCTTTTTTGCCATAGTCCTTTCGTCCGGACGTGAAATACAGCGGGAAGTCATCACCGGTACAACCTTAGAAACGCCCAGCTCCACAGATTTTTGGACTATGTATTCAAGTTTATCAAATTTTGGCAGAGCCTGATAGAGTACCACTTTTGCCTTTGGCTCCGCGGCAGAATCCCGCCTTGAAACAACGCTAAGCATAACACTTTCCGGGCAGACGCTCACTATTTTGCATTCTGCCTCGCGGCCCTTTCCATCGCAAATTATGAGTTCTTCCCCGCGTTTCACACGAAGGGACAGAGAGATATGCCTCGCGTCATTTCCGGTTATTTCAACATTTTCGCTATCGATGGAACACACAAAAAACCTTGGCATAATGTTCCCCCATCAATAAGGCACAAGCTGAAAATCGCCAAAGTAGCGGCTTCCGACAGGGTTAATATCGGTAAATTCGGCCGGGTACCAGCTTCCGTAATGCGGCCTTTCGCCATCGCAGAGTTTATAAAAATTGCCCTTCATTTTGTGGCCGGGCTCAATGTAGTGCACCCCATAAAACTTTTCAACAACGGAGAGCGGCAGCGTGAAATTGCTGCACCAGTAAACACCTTGCTCATCCTCTCCGGAATATATCCTTACAGCGATACATTTTGTAATATCCCGTTCTGTGCCATCGGCCTCATTTACAAATTTGCATACAAGGGCGCCGCTTCGGTTTGTGGAAAACCAAAAATAACTTTTGGCCCCGTCCTCCTCCGGAAAAAATGAAATAGCCGCGCCCACAATGCTTTTAGATTCTGGATCTACCTCGAAAGAAAGCATTTGAAGGTGCAGGTTGTCATTCGATATACAAATTCTTGCCTGAGCATAAGGTTTATAATCAGCTTTTTCAAGCGGATAGTTTATTATTTTCGCCGCGGGAAGCGAGTTCCAAAGCGGATCCCCCGTTATCATACTTATGGGAAACATTATTTTTTAATTCCTCCTTTATTTTTATTTATTCTATAATATAATTGTTAACAAATCAAGCCGTATTATTGTAAATAGGCGAAAACAGCTTCAGTATTATTGACAAACAGAAAATCTTGACAAAAAAAATACTATATATAATACAGTATGATGCAAAGGGAGGTATTGCATGGATATTCAGCTTAAACGCGGCTTTTTAGATGTCTGTGTTCTTTCCGCAATAAAAAATCAGGATTCCTACGGTTATGAAATAATAAAAAAATTGAACCCCTATGTTGCTATTTCAGAATCCACCCTCTACCCTATCCTTCGAAGATTAGAAAATGCCGGCTTCCTCACTGTAAAACCGGTTGAGCATAACGGCCGCCCTCGCAAATACTATCATATAACTGATTCCGGCCTCAGGCAGATTGTGGATTTTGCAAAATAATGGCAGGAAATTATGTCCATTTATCAGTTTATTGTAAGGGAAGAACCACAGGGTGAATAAACAACAATTTCTTGCTGCTATCAGTTATAGATTAAACGGACTTTTTCCTCCGCGGACATCGCCAAATCTTTGGATTACTACAGCGAGATGATAGACGACCGTATTAAAGACAGACTTTCCGAAGAGGAAGCCGTCGCTGCAATGGGCAGTATTGATGACATTGTCTCGCAAATATTAATGGACACTTCTCTTCCCAAACTTGTTAAGGCAAAAGCTCAGCTTTCCCGCTCTCTTCAGTGGTGGGAGATAGTTTTGCTCATTATTGGAGCGCCTATCTGGGCTCCGCTTCTTTTCAGTGCAATAATAGTCCGTCTTGCTCTTTATCTTACTGTTTGGGCACTCATTATCACCTTTTATGCCGTGGACCTTACAATCGCTCTTGGCTGTCTCATCGGCTTTTTTGGAGGAACAGTGGCACTCTTTTTTAAAGGCCCTGGCGAAGCCCTTCTATGCCTGGGTATTGCTCTTATACTTGCCGGTATTGCGATATTGCTGTTCTTTGCATGTAATCTTCTCTCCCACGGGGCTTTTAAGCTCAGCAGTCTAGGAATACAAGGAGTGAAGCACATATTTATAGGAAGGGGAAACGAAAAATGAAATCCACAACAAAAATTTTGATTATAATAGCTGTTTGCTGCATTGGAGCCGGGCTAATTGTATTCTCCGCCGCAATAGCCGTTCTGGAAAACGGGCGAAGCGTATTCAAATATGAAATGTCTGAAATAAAAACTGTGAATGTAACTGAGCTTTTTGACAGTATTGAAATAAATGAAATTATGTGTGATATTGAAGTTCTTCCCTCCTATGATGGGCAATGCCGAGTGGTTTACCGCGACGTTGGCAAATTCATTCACCAAAAATATCCGTATATTACAAAACCCTTTCTATCGCTAGTGTAGATCAGCGA
>CAZNVF010000144.1:0-3445 GCA_964576395.1 uncultured Oscillospiraceae bacterium | reverse complement strand
ACAGCCTTGTGACCCAACAGCCTCTTGGAGGTAAAGCACAGTTCGGCGGTCAGAAATTCGGTGAGATGGAGGTTTGGGCTCTTGAAGCTTATGGCGCTGCCTATACTCTTCAGGAAATACTTACCGTCAAATCCGATGATGTTGTGGGGCGTGTTAAAACATTTGAAGCCATTGTTAAAGGTCAAAATGTGCCTACAGCAGGTATTCCTGAATCATTTAAAGTCGTTATAAAGGAACTCCAATCCCTTGGTCTTGACATCAAGGTGCTCGACAAAAATAATGAAGAGATCGACCTTAAACAAAACTTTGATGAAGATGATATTGGTCTTATTCCATCCTCGGAGCTTTCCGATTTAGAAAATGAAACGGTAAGTGTAGAAGAGGATATGGCAGGCTTCCAGATAGAGGAACCAGATGAAGACGACTTTGGATCAGAAAGCTTTGAAGAATTAGATTTCGGTTTTGGTTCTTCCGATTCCGAAGAAGAAGAAATGTAAGAGGGAGGCTGTAAATTATGGAATTCAACACACTTGATTCTATCAAAATCGGCCTTGCTTCTCCCGATAAGATCAGAGAATGGTCCTACGGTGAAGTAAAGAAACCTGAAACCATAAACTACAGAACACTTAAACCCGAAAGGGATGGTCTTTTCTGCGAAAGAATTTTTGGACCGACCAAGGACTGGGAGTGTTACTGTGGAAAATATAAACGCCTGCGCTTCAAAGGCAAGATATGCGAGCGCTGCGGTGTTGAAGTTACCAGAGCGAAAGTAAGACGCGAGCGTATGGGCCACATTGAGCTCGCAGCGCCTGTTTCACACATCTGGTATTTCAAAGGTATTCCGTCAAGAATGGGACTTGTGCTCGATATGAGTCCAAGAATACTGGAAAAGGTGCTCTATTTTGCAAGCTACATTGTTACTGACCCGGGAACTACTCCGCTTGAGAAAAAGCAGCTCCTTTCAGAGAAAGAATACCGCGATATGCGCGAAAAATATGAGGAGGATTTCCAAGCTGGAATGGGCGCGGAGGCCATTCAGCTCCTTCTCAAAGATATTGACCTTGAAAAGCTTTCTGCAGAGCTTCATGAAGAGCTTGAAACTGCTTCCGGCCAGAAACGAGTAAGACTTCTTAAAAGGCTTGAAGTTGTTGAGGCGTTCCGCCTTTCCGGCAACCGCCCTGAATGGATGATTCTTGATGTGGTGCCGGTAATTCCGCCGGATCTTCGCCCAATGGTACAGCTAGACGGCGGCAGATTTGCCACCTCTGACCTGAACGATCTTTACAGAAGAGTAATAAATAGAAATAACCGCCTTAAAAGGCTTCTTGAACTTGGTGCGCCTGATATTATAGTACGTAATGAGAAGCGCATGCTGCAAGAGGCTGTAGACGCTCTGATAGACAATGGCAGAAAGGGAAGGCCCGTCACCGGACCGAGCAACCGTCCTCTTAAATCCCTTTCCGATATGCTTAAAGGTAAACAGGGACGTTTCCGCCAAAATCTTCTTGGTAAGCGTGTTGACTATTCCGGTCGTTCTGTTATAGTTGTGGGGCCTGAGCTCAAGATGAGCCAGTGCGGTCTTCCTAAAGAAATGGCCATTGAGCTTTTTAAGCCTTTTGTAATGAAGAGGCTTGTTGACGTGGGTGCGGCCACTAATATCAAAAATGCAAGAAAAATGACAGAAAGAGCGACCCAGCCGGAGGTTTGGGATGCACTTGAAGTAGTTATTAAAGATCATCCGGTAATGCTCAACCGTGCTCCTACGCTTCACAGGCTTGGTATTCAAGCGTTTGAGCCGGTGCTCGTAGAGGGTAGAGCGCTGAAGCTTCATCCGTTGGTATGTACTGCTTACAATGCGGACTTCGACGGAGACCAAATGGCTGTACATGTTCCGCTTTCCACAGAGGCACAGGCTGAAGCACGTTTCCTTATGCTTGCGGCAAATAACCTTCTTAAACCTTCGGACGGTAAGCCAGTTGCAGTTCCTACACAGGATATGGTTCTTGGTTCTTATTACCTCACTCTTGAGAAACCCGGCTGTGAGCCAGGTGAAGGAAAATGTTTCCGTGATGTCAATGAAGCCATAATGGCTTATTCTGAAGGAGTTGTTGGGCTTCACGCCCCTGTATATATCCGCTTTGAAAAGGTCGATAAAGATGGAAATAAGCGTAGCAAGCTTGTTAAGACTACTGTTGGTAAAACAATCTTTAATATGCCGATACCTCAGGATCTTGGATATGTTGACAGAACCGACCCTGAACACGAATTCGACCTTGAGATAGGTTTCCTTGTAGGCAAAAAACAGCTTGGCCAGATTATCGACCGCTGTGTAAGAAAGCATGGTACCGCTGTTGCAGGTCAGATGCTTGATAGGGTCAAAGCGCAAGGATTTAAGTACTCTACTAAAAGCGCTATAACAGTTTCTGTAAGTGATGCTGTAATTCCGCCAAAGAAGTATGAACTTCTGCAAGAAGCGGAGAAAAAGGTAGATCAGATCACAAAACAGTATCGCCGTGGACTTATGTCGGATGAAGAGCGTTATAAGAAAGTAATAGCCACATGGAACGAGACTACCGACAAAGTTGCTGATGCCCTTAAAGATAACCTGGATAAATATAACCCTATATTTATGATGGCAGATTCAGGCGCTCGTGGTTCAATGAACCAGATCCGTCAGCTTGCAGGTATGCGTGGGCTTATCGCCAATACTTCGGGTAAAGCTATAGAAATACCGATCCGTGCTAACTACCGTGAGGGTCTGAACATTTTGGAATACTTCATTTCCAGCCGTGGCGCTCGTAAGGGCCTTGCAGATACAGCGCTTCGTACTGCGGACTCTGGTTACCTTACAAGACGTCTTGTAGATGTTTCTCAGGATGTAGTTATTCGTGAGAATGACTGCGGAACACATGAGGGCATCATGGTTCATGATATTCGTGAGGGCGGCGAGATGATAGAGCCGATGTCTGAACGTCTTATAGGCCGTTATGCCGTAGATGATATCCTTGATCCTGCTACTGGAGAAGTCCTTGTAAGTAAAGATAAAATGATGGATGAGGATGACGCGGAAAAAATTAAAAACGCGGGAATAACCGAAGTAAAACTTCGCTCGATTCTCAACTGCGAGGCCAAACATGGCGTTTGTGCTAAGTGTTACGGTATGAACCTTGCAAACGGCAAGCCAGTCAGCGTAGGTGAAGCTGTCGGCGTTATTGCCGCACAGTCCATCGGAGAGCCTGGTACACAGCTTACAATGCGTACATTCCATACCGGTGGTATCGCTTCTGCGGAAGATATTACTCAAGGTCTTCCACGTGTTGAAGAACTTTTCGAGGCAAGGAACCCGAAACATGAAGCAGTTATTGCAGAGATTGAGGGCGATGTTCGCATTGAGGAGATTAAGAAAAACCGTCATATTGTTATCTTCAACAAAGAGACTGGAGAA
>CAZNVF010000143.1:0-3445 GCA_964576395.1 uncultured Oscillospiraceae bacterium | reverse complement strand
TCAAACAGATCGGCTGTTTACTCACTAGCCGGTCTGTTTTCATTATTTTCTCTTTTCATACACCAAACTATTACTCTGAAGCTTTCATTCCCAGGCATTGATCCAGATTCTGTTGAAACAAGTTTAAAACCCATTTTTTCATAAAGATTCCTTGCTGGGAAATTCCCCAAGAGGACTTCTACCGAGCTTATTCCCTTCTCCTTCTCAAGAACGGATTCTACAAGTTTTTTTCCTATGCCTCTATGCATATAATCTGGGTCAATATAAAGCCAGGCAAGCTCCTTATTATTGTAGGCAGAAAATCCCACGACTTTTTTATTAAGCACCGCCACCTCAACGGCATAGTCAAAAAGCCCCTCATTTTTTGCGGCCCGTTCAAGTGGAACAAACGCTTCTTCAAGCTTAGCCAGCTTAAGCTCGATTTTTCTTGCACTATCGTGGATCTCTGCAATCCTTTTCCAGTCATCCTTATCATATGGTCTTAGCACTATTTTTTCAGCCAAAGAAAAAGGGTTCTGTTTTTTTAAATACATTTTCTCAATATTTTTTTGCTGTTCCGCATCTTCACCAAAATTTATGATTATGTATATTCTTTTTACACCTAAAAAGAATATTAAAAAAGGAAAAACGCAGTATATAAAATACATTGGCAAAAGGCTGCTCCTCTCTTCAGGCGGAACAGAAATATACATTCCCACACCAAGCCAAATAAAAAAAAGAAATACAACTAAAGTTATCACCAGAGTTATCATTATCTTCTTCGTTATTGGCGAGAGTTCGAACTTTTTTAATTTAATAATGTTGTCTTTTTTATTGTCCATTTTTCTTATCTCCAAAAAAGCGTTCCGTTCCATTGCGAAGACGCACAATATTCTCACGATGAGCATAAAAAGTCAGCGCAGATAATATGAGTGAAAAAATTACATCCGGTATCAGCTGAGTAGCAGTATCCTTTTGCTGGAGCCAAAGTACAAGAAACGTAAGCACGGGATACAGCGCCGCTCCACAAAGAGATACAGCAGAAACTATCCTTATTATAAAAAGCATTGGTACAAGGCCAATCAGTATTGTACAAAACACCATCCAATTGAGCACAAGCATTGCGCCAAAGGCGGTGGCTACACCTTTTCCACCCTTAAATTTAAAATAAAGCGGAAAAATATGGCCAACGACTACAAATATGGCAGCTACGTAACCTATATCGAATGGCAGCTCAAAGTTTTTTACAGCTTCCCTTGAAAGAAATACGGCAATGGCTCCTTTAAAAAAGTCGCCGCCAAAAGTATAAGCCGCCGCCTTTGCACCAAAAATGCGGAGCATATTCGTCATTCCGGCATTTCCACTGCCATAATTTCGTATATCCTTGGATTTATGATACTTTGAGATAATTATTGCCATATTGCAACTTCCCACAAGATAAGAAACGGCAGCAACAACTATGCATATAAAAATTATTGAACTTAAATTCTCCAAAGCAGTATCCCCCGAAAAAAGATTAGCCTTTATCTTTTCCTCTTTCACGAACCACGATCTTTATTGGAGTACCGGTAAGGCCAAAAGTTTCCCTTATTTGGTTTTCTATATATCGCTGATAAGAGAAGTGGAAAAGATCCGAACGATTGCAGAAAACAACAAACGTCGGAGGCTTTGTTGACGCTTGCGTAATATAATATAGTTTCAAACGTTTACCCTTATCGGAAGGCGGTTGAACTTTAGCAGTGGCATAAGACAGCATGTCGTTGAGCATTCCGGTTGAGACCCTACGGCAGTTTTGTTCATGCACTGAAACTATAAGTTCAAAAAGTTTATCTATTCTTTGTCCGGTAAGAGCAGAGATAAATACAAATGGCGCATAGGACATAAAGCTGAAATCGCTTTGGAGTTTATTTGTAAACTCCTTCATAGTGTTGGTCTCTTTTTCGATAGCGTCCCATTTATTTATTGCGATGATGCAAGCCTTCCCCTGCTCATGAGCATAGCCAGCAACTTTGCTGTCCTGCTCCGTAAAACCTTCTGTTGCATCTATCATAATAACACAGACATCGCTACGGTCAACAGCCATATAAGATCGCAATACACTATATTTTTCGACGTTATTGTTAACCCTGCTTTTGCGGCGTATTCCCGCAGTATCGATAAGTACAAATTTTCCGTATTTATTTTCAACCTCAGTATCGGTGGCGTCACGTGTTGTTCCAGCAATGTTTGAAACTATCACTCTTTCCTCACCAGCAATGCGATTTACAAGGCTGCTTTTTCCTACGTTAGGCTTTCCAATTATTGCAACTTTTACTGTATTCTCATCATAGTCGTCTTCACTGTCAAAATCTATATACTTAAAACATTCGTCAAGGAGATCACCCGTACCATGACCATGAACAGACGACACGGCTATTGGGTCACCAAGACCAAGATTATAAAATTCATAAAACTCTGCCGGCGGTTCACCAATTCTATCACATTTATTCACACATAAAACCACGGGCTTTCCGCTTTTTAAAAGCATCGCAGCTATATCGGCATCATTTGCTGTAACGCCAGAAGTGAGATCTGTTACAAGGATTATAACATCTGCGCTTTCAATGGCAACATTCGCCTGATCACGCATTTTTGAAAGAATACCGTCGTCCGTTTTCGGTTCTATTCCACCGGTATCCACAAGCATTACAGTGTGATTGAGCCATTCACATTCACTATATATTCTGTCTCTTGTTACGCCAGGAGTATCTTCAACTATTGCAAGGCGTTTTCCGGTAAGTTTATTGAAAAGCGTAGATTTTCCAACGTTTGGCCTTCCAACAATTGCAATTATCGGTTTTGACATATCTTATATCCTCCAAACGGAAATTATCCGTATATTGTTTCGCATTCATCCCCTGGCTCTTCGCCAAGAAGAGCACAAAGAAATTTATAACCGTCGTTCGGCACCATTGTTACTGGAACGCCAAGCTTTTCTTCAACAGCTTTCGGCGTCATATCGTCAATAAAGCAGTCGTGCTCATAGCGAAGCGTTGTTTCACAAATTAGAACAGCATCGCCATTGTACCTTCCACTTAGCTGATTTGCAATATCTCCCCCTGTAAGGAGACCTGTTACAGTTATTCTTTCTCCAAAGAAAGTGTTCTCTATTGGCAAAACATCAATTTTAAGGCCATTGTAGCGGCGTTCAGCTCTATCAGCAAGCTTTCTTATATGGTTAAAGGCCGCTTTTCCCGTTGGTATAGTTACACGCCTTTTGTACTCTTTTGGTGGAAAAAATTCAAGAGCTTCATTAAACTCATATTCAAGGAGCGTACAAAGTCCAACGCCATCTTCAAGCTGATTAAATTCGCCATAGTATTCGTATTCTGGGAATGGCAGCTCCGCCGTTATAAAAAATTCATCAGCGGCATAGAAGACCGGATCACTGCGCTTCTCAAGCATTTCTTTCCGGAAAGAATCACCA
>CAZNVF010000142.1:0-3463 GCA_964576395.1 uncultured Oscillospiraceae bacterium | reverse complement strand
AAAGTTGCAGTCGTAATAAGGAAAATTATCAATAATAGATTTACAATATTTTTTAGCCTCATTAGAAATATAATAAGGATCAAAATCTCTTCTTTTTCCCAATCGTAAAAATATCATCCATTTATATGTACTGATGGAACATTAATTGGAACACCCTTTATAAGACTTTTTGTCGCTTCTATCGCCTTTCCGGTAGATACTGTAAAGCGTCCTCCCTTTTCAACAAACCTTCTGACTGCAGCAACGTTTTCTTTGGATAGGTCGGCTTTTGCCCTTAACAAAGTTCCGTATATATCAGTAACTATTAAAATATCGGAGGGCTTTTCTATCATCAAAGTTTCTCCAATTTGCTTTCAAAAGAAGTAAAATATTCAGGAAGAGGGGCTGTAAATTCCATATATTCACCTGTTCTTGGGTGGACGAAACCCAAAGTTCCAGCATGAAGGCACTGACCATTAAGCTGAGTTATTACGTTTTTAGGCCCATAAAGTACATCTCCGGCAACTGGATGGCCAATATATGCCATATGCACACGAATCTGATGAGTACGACCGGTATGAAGTTTGCATATAATATGGGTGAAACCAGAATAGCGTTTTATAACGGTATAATGTGTTTGAGCACTTCTTCCGCTATCAATAACAGCCATTTTCTTTCTGTCTTTAGTGCTACGGCCTACTGGAGCGTCAATTTCGCCTTCATCCGGCAGATTGGTTCCATAGACAATGGCGTGATATATTCTGTTAAGGTTGTGTTCTTTTATTTGCTCTGCAAGGTGGATATGCGCAAAATCGCTCTTTGCAACAAGCAAAAGACCACTTGTATCTTTGTCAATTCTGTGAACGATGCCGGGCCTTAAAACGCCATTTATTCCGGAAAGATTGTCTTTGCAATGCCATAAAAGCGCATTTACCAATGTTCCATTATGGTTGCCTGGTGCCGGATGTACAACTATTCCCTTAGGCTTATAAACTACAAGTAGGTCATCGTCTTCATAGTAAATGTCAAGAGGAATATTTTCTGCCTCTACATCAATAGAAACAGCATCTGGAAAAATAACAGATATATCTTCACCTGCTTTGAGCACTCTATTTTTGGATACAGATTTTCCGCCTATCTCAACATTGTTTGTGGAAATAAGTTTTTGCAAAGCTGATCTTGTAAAATGATCTATGTTTTCAGTAAGGAATTTGTCCACCCGGGCCCCCTCTGCTTTGTCCGGAACAGTTAAAACGATTCTATTCATTATTTTTCTTCCTTACTAAAAAGCTTTTCAAGGTCTTTATCTATCTCTTTAAAAGTCTGTTGTTTTTTCATTTTTTCAGCTTTTGTGTCTCTTTCCGATAAGAACACAGCAATACAGAGCAAAGCCGCTCCAATAGTAATGCATATATCTGCAACATTGAAAACTGCAAAATTGATTATTCTAACGTCAATAAAATCAACTACATAACCAAGGCTTACTCTATCTATAAAATTCCCTATACCTCCAGCTATAATTAGTGACAGAGAAAAAAGCTCAAATTTATCTGTAACTTTTCCGGAAAGGAAAAATGCAAGTACAACGATGAGCATTATCGAGGTGATCCCTACAAGAATCCATCTGTTATTGGAAAACATGCTGAAAGCAACGCCGGTATTCTCAGTATATTTAAAGTATAGCACATTTTCAATAATGGGAATGTCACCTTTTATGAGAACTTCAGAAGCCCAGTTTTTGGCCATTTGGTCAACAGCAATGAGCAGAGCAGCAATTATAGTTATAATTATCTGAAACATTTTGCCTCCCAAAAGTTACGGGCAGAACTCGAAAGAATCCCACCCGTATCGTTAAAAAAATTAGCCAACAATTTCAGCACAGCGTTCGCAAAGAGTTGGATGTTTAGCACATTTACCAACAGTATCATTATGTGTCCAGCAGCGTTCGCACTTCTGACCAGGAGCAATTTCAACTTTGACATCGATGCCGTCAAAATCAGATTTTTCTACTTCAACCGCAGAAACAATAAATGCAGCTGTAAGTTCATTTTCGACAGACTTTACAAAATCATAGCAATCCCTACCGCAGTTAAGTGTTACTTTTGCTTCAAGCGATTTGCCTATGAGCTTTCGAGCACGGGCTTCTTCAAGAGACTTATTAACTGCATCGCGAAGCTTGTCGATTTTTTCCCATCTCTCCATAAACTCTTCATCAGCTATTACACCGCTCTTTTCTGGCATCTGGTTAAAGAATACTGATCTAGCGTCATCTTTTGAAGAGCGAGGCATATATCCCCAGATTTCCTCAGCAGTGAAAGAAAGAACCGGAGCAAGATAAAGAGTCATTGTACGAAGAATATTATAGATAACAGTCTGTGCGGCACGTCTGTTTTTGCTATCAGCTTTTTCGACATATAGCCTATCTTTAAGAATGTCAAGGTAGAAATTAGAAAGGTCTATTGTGCAGAAATCGCGTATATTGGAGAAAACAATATGAAAATCAAATTTGTCATATGCAGCCTTGCATTTTTCTATAATTGCATCCATTCTTGCAAGCGCCCACTTATCTATTCCATCCACTTTTTCAAACTGAACGGAATCTATATCAGGGTTAAAATCGTTAAGGTTGGAAAGTATAAATCTCGCTGTATTTCTTATCTTGCGATAGACATCAGAAAGCTGCTTAAGAATATCATTAGAAATTCTTATATCAGCATGATAGTCAGAAGATGCGACCCAAAGCCTGAGTATATCTGCACCATATTTTTGTGTTATTTCATCGGGAGACATCCCATTGCCAAGGGATTTATGCATGGCCTTGCCCTCGCCATCAACTACCCAGCCATGTGTGCAGACTGCATCATAAGGAGCACGCCCTTTGGCCGCTACAGATGTCAGAAGTGAAGATTGAAACCAGCCACGATATTGGTCGGCACCCTCTAGATAAAGGTCTGCAGGCCACTTTAAACCGTGTTCATCGTTGCACACAGCTTCATGTGATACACCGGAATCAAACCAAACATCCATGATATCCATCTCTTTTGTGAATTCTCCACAACCGCATTCACATTTGAACCCTTTGGGAAGAATATCTTTCGCTTCATATTTATACCAAGCGTCGCTTCCTTCTTTTTCATAAAGGTCTGCAATTGCTTTAATGGTTTCCTCATTTATTATGGTTTTACCGCAGTCTTTACAATAAAATATAGGAATAGGTACACCCCAAGTACGCTGACGGCTGATACACCAGTCGCTGCGATCCTTTACCATTCCCTTGATACGCTCTCCACCCCATTCAGGAATCCATTGTACGTTGTCAATCGCCTTGCATGCTTCGTCCTTAAAACCATCAACGGAGCAGAACCACTGCTCTGTCGCACGAAAAAGAATTGAGGATTTGCATCTCCAGCAGTGAGGATACTGATGGATTATTTTTTCAACGGCAAAAAGTGCATTGAGTTCGGTAAGTTTTTTAAGAATAGCC
>CAZNVF010000141.1:0-3487 GCA_964576395.1 uncultured Oscillospiraceae bacterium | reverse complement strand
GGCAATGTGACAAAGGTGACAAAAAATACACAGCCGGAATCGGTTATTACGTACACATATGACGAGTTAAACAATGTAACAGAAATGAACGATAATGGCGCTGTAACATACTACGGCTATGATTTAGTCGGAAGGTGTGTTAAGCTTACCAAAAATACAAATGAAGTTACGGAATACTTCTATGATGTAATGGGCAACCTCTATGCACAGAGGGATGCAAAGCATAGATTTACATTCTACACCTATGACAGCATGGGAAGAGTTTGCAGCACGGCGGACAGTATATCAGATGATTATAAATATGCTGGGTGGAATCTTGATCTTGTCAGTGCTGAGGCAAAGGTCGGTGTAGGAGTTGAATACGTAGGTATAGATGCTTTGGCGTCAGCGGCAAGTGGAGAAGGAAGCTTAAAGATTCCAATTCCCTTTACAAATAAGAAATTGGTTTTAACAGGAGAAGGACATATTTTGGGAGTTGGATTTCAGACGTATTGGGATAAAGAAGAAGGGAGACTCAAGATTGGTGTAGCCGCTGTTGTAGGAGTGGGAGTTTCGTCGGATTGGAGGATGAAAAATGACGTGCACTGTAAAGAAAAAGGGAAAGCAATACGTGTTTTCAGATGAATGTGGAATTTTAGGAACGCGAAGCAATAGGACAATAGTCCTTCTCAAGAGACTTACAGCGGAGAAAAACAATGTTGTGATTTGTGAAATGCGGCAGGAGTCAGTGATTAAAAAGCTTTTTGTCAGAATGTTTTATTTATTGACAAGGACACAGGTGTTTCCCGAATTTATGATATACAGAAACGGACGGATTGCTGGCGAAACAAAGCCCGATTTATTGAAGGGTGGAATTGAAAAGCTATGTTTGGATGATTTCTGCTATGTCTTGAGATTTCATAGTAATAATTACATATCGGTATTTAAAGATGATTCTCAAATTGCACTGATTAAGAAGAACGATATTACATATGCAAATCAAAATGAATATACAGTGTCCTGTGAGATGGAATTATACAAGGATAAAGCGTGGCTTATGATGTTAGTAATGTTTGCCGATACAGCGTTTTGGAGTAAGCGAATGATGTGGGATGCTGTCAGATGGGAAGTGACAATCGGAAAAGAACAATTTCCAGAATATTTAGAATGGAAACCCAATGATGTAAGGTGATAAGAAGCCATTTGGGGACGTCAGACCAATGTCACCAACCGGGAAACGGACAAAAACCGCCGCAGAGGATAACGCTGTAATTTTTGATTTCAGTCTGCTTTGGAGAGTGATGGCACTTAAAACGGTTGTTTGCCTGCCCTTAAGGGGGCGTGGTTTTGACACAGTCTGACGGTCCCCAAATGGCTTCCCAAATGGCTCACAGAGCCTATTAAATCCATGATAAATCCAACGTTTCCGCCTCTCGCAGCGGACGCATGGAGTCGAGGGATTCCCAGAAAAAAACCTTAACGGTTTTTATTCCGTCTTCGTAAGGAATTTCTATATTGCCATTAATTCCCACTTCCTCAACGTCTTTTATTTCGTTATCTTGATCATAGCATATTGCAAACACCGCCGAAGAATACGGAATGCTTTCATCTATGTATATTGACGTTACAGCGGCGCCTTCTATACATATAAGTATTGTATCGGGGTAATATATTTCGGGTTCAATATATGGCTGTTCCGGCAAAGAGCTGCTGTAGTGGATAACAGCATTGGCTATCGCGTTGTTATCATCATCTATGGAAATCGCCGCCCATTCTTCCTCGTTCCCGCCGTAGTATATGTCGGTCAGGACAGTTCCGGCAAAGGCGCCGCTTCCTATACTCTCGACAGTATTTGGTATGCCGACCATTGTAATTTCACTGCAGCCTTCAAAAGCGCTTGCTCCAATACTTTTTGCGCCGTCAGGAATGTTTACGCTTTTTAGCTTTCCCGCATAACCAAACGCCGCTCTTCCGATGGTTTCCGCTCCGCCAATCTTAAGATATTCGAGTCTCTCGCAAAAATAAAACGCTTCGTTTCCTATGCTTTTCAGGCTGCCGGGCAGGGTAAGCGAAACAAGGTTTTCGCAGCTCTCAAAAGCATCATCGCCTATACTTTCAACATTGCCCGGCAGATTCAGTTTTATAAGGTTGTCGCAACGACTAAAAGCTTCGGCGGCTATGGTGCGCAGGCTGTCGGGAAAGGCTATGTCCTGCAATTTTTCGCAGCCGTAAAAGGCTTGGTAGCCTATGGTTTCCACTCTGTCCGACATTACCACCTTTTTCAAATTCGAGCATTCCATGAAAGCTCCCGTGTTTATGTATGTGACGCTCGAGGGCAGAGTAACGCTTTCTATGCTTGAGCAGCCCTGAAAAGAGCGGTCGTTTAAGGCGCTGCCGTTGGGTATAACCAAATTCACGACAAGCTCGTTATTCAAATACAAATTCGCTCCGCTCATGAGCGGACCTTCCATACTTGTAGAACCCGTTTTCATGCCATATCCAAAGCCAATATCAAGCCATGCCTCCAGGTCTGTGATGTAAACATTGTTAACAGAGCAGTGGCTAAAGCTATGATCTCCGGTGCTTGTTACCGATGGCGACCAATAAAGATTATCAATGTTGCAGTAACAAAAGCAATAAGTGGGGATTTTCGTTATTCCGGCGCCAATGACGACTTTTTTAAGGGAACAGCAGCCGTAAAACATGCCGTACTCGGCTTTATAACTGGGCCATATATAACTCGGAACATCCTCCAAAGTTGTTACGCTGTCGGGGATTATTATTTCCTCCAGCGACGAGCAGCCCGAGAAAGCGGCAAATTTTATTGTACGCAGATTTTGTGACAGCCTTATGCTCCTTAAGCTGCTGCAATCAGAAAACGCTTCGGCGCCAATCGTTAAGACGCTGTCGCTCATAGTTACGCTTTCGCATTTATAAAAAAGATAAAATGCTTTTTCTCCGATTTGCGTTACATTCCCGTTGATAACTATACTTTTGGCTGTGGACCTGTAATCTTGCCACTCATCGGTATACTCTACCACGTCTCCTGTTATGCTGTCAGAATTTATCGTTAGTACGCCGTTGTTATATTCCCACGTGGCGGTTCCGCAACTCCCGCTTGCGGGGTCTTGGGGCTGTGTATCTTCGTCGTATACGCCGTCCGCTACTTCAACGACTTCTCCGTCTTCGTTGACAATTTCATATGCGTCGGCCGGCGCGCACGTCAGTATCATTGCCATGCACACCGTCACAGCCAAAAGCTTTCCGATTACTCTCATATTCGATTCCTCCTTAAAAATTAAAATTGTTCTTATCCTAAACCTGTATTTTGAAAGCCTTGTAAACTTTTTTTGGCAGATACTTCTATTTCTGCTCACCTCCGCATTTTAATATTTACTAAATGTCATTTCTTTTTTATTGTAGCATATAATAAAGAAAATGTCAATCACTAAAAGCCATTTGGGGACGTCAGACTGTGTCAAAACCACGCCCCTTAAGGGCAGGCAAA
>CAZNVF010000140.1:0-3629 GCA_964576395.1 uncultured Oscillospiraceae bacterium | reverse complement strand
AACCTTATTTGCTTTGGTCCGTCAGGTACAGGTAAAACTACCGTTGCAATAATACTGCGAAAAAAGGCGGGCAAAAAGCTTTGCCACCTAAATGGCACATCGTGTTCAACGGCGGATATAAAAGAAGTCATATCAGAAACTACTGGAATTGACGGTGCCGATGGAGTGCTGCTTTATCTTGATGAAATACAGTATTTAAACAAAAAGCAGCAGCAAACCCTGCTTGAGTTTATTGAAGACGGAAGAATCACCCTTATTGCCTCTACTACGGAGAATCCATATTTTTATGTGTATAACGCCATTTTGAGCCGGAGCACTGTTTTTGAATTCAAACCAATAGAGCCGGAGGATATAGGACTTGCTCTTGAGCACGCAGTGCAAAAACTTGAGCATGAAGGAAACTCCCCTGTGCTCGTAGAAAAGGGAGTTATAAAACACATAGCGTGTAACTCTTCTGGCGATGCAAGAAAGGCTATAAACGCTCTTGAGGTTTGTTGGCTTGCCTCGCGTGTGGATGAAAACGGTAACATGGTTATTTCTATGGAAGACGCTGTTATGGCTTCTCAGAGAAGCTCCAACCGATATGACAGGGATGGCGACGACCATTACGAAATACTTTCTGCTTTTCACAAATCGGTCCGTGGCTCGGACGAAAACGCGGCGCTTCACTATCTTGCGCGGTTTATTGATGCCGGAGATATAATCTCGCCATGCCGCAGGCTTTTGGCAATAGCATGTGAAGATGTGGGGCTTGCATACCCGCAGGCCATACCCATAGTTAAAGCATGTGTAGATACCGCTCTTCAGCTTGGCCTTCCGGAAGCACAGCTTCCCCTTGCCGATGCAGTAATTTTTCTTTGCACGGCACCAAAATCCAACACTGGGGCCAAAGCAATTATGGAAGCTTTGGAAGACGTTAGGAATGGCCTTTCAGGTAGCGTTCCGGAGCACCTTGTGAACATCCATACAAAGACTGCTGATGCGCATAAACCGCCCAAATATAAGTATGCTCACAACTACCGCAATCACTATGTAAAGCAGCAGTACCTTCCCGATTCGCTTGTTGGAAAGGTATATTACAATTTTGGAGATAACAAAACTGAACAGGCGGCTAAAGCCTACCGTGAAAAACTAATTGCCCAAGCTGAAGAATAATTTTTAGGTTTGGTCGGCAAAGGCTGTGTTAAAGGCGAACTGTCTGCGAAATTTTAGAATTAATCTGAAAAGACAAGAGAAATTGAAAATGTCAGAGGTATTGAAGCTTAAAAAGTCAAACTGTAAAAACTGTTATCGCTGCATAAGGCACTGCCCAGTAAAATCCATTCGTTTTTATGATGGACAGGCCCATATTATAGGCGATAAATGTATACTCTGCGGTCAGTGCTTTGTAGAATGCCCTCAAGATGCGAAGCAGATAGTTGACAGCACCGAGACAGTTAAACGCCTTCTCCTCGAAGGAGGAACGGTCGTTGCCAGTGTTGCGCCTTCTTTTGCGGCATATTTTGATGGTGCGGGCTTTTCTGCTCTTGAAGAAGCGCTAAAGTGTCTTGGCTTTTCCTTTGCAGAGGAGACCGCCATAGGTGCGACCATTGTAAAAAGGGAATATGAAAAACAGGTGGCAAAGCATGAAAGCAACGTAATTATCACCTCTTGTTGCCATTCAGTGAACCTCCTTATAAGAAAATACTATCCGGAACTAATACCCTATCTTTCTCCGGTGGTTTCACCAATGATAGCCCACAGCATGGATATAAAATGCCGTTATCAGGGTGCAAAAACTGTTTTTATCGGTCCCTGCGTTTCTAAAAAGAGTGAAGCAGAAAACAGCCCTGTAGACGCCGTTTTAACATTTGAAGAACTTTCAAAAATGTTTCTTGAAAGGGGAATTTTCCCTTTGCGCAATATGGATTCGAATGAAAATAGTCGCGCAAGGTTATTCCCAACAGTGGGCGGAATACTAAAAACAATGGATATACCGGGAAATTCTGATTATACATACATGACCATTGATGGAACGGAGAACTGCCGTAAGGCGCTTGATGACATTGCTGCAGGGAATATACATAACTGCTTTATTGAAATGTCCGCCTGCAGCGGTAGCTGCATTGGTGGGCCAATCATGGAGAAATATAAAAGTGCTCCGATACGTCATTATCAGGCGGTAACTTCTTATGCAGGAAAAAAGGATTTTGATGTCGACGCTAAAGAAAGTAAGACTTTTGAAAAGGTTCACACCAAGATCGAACTGTTTGATAAAATTCCAACGGAGTTTGAAATAGAGGAGATTCTTCACAAGCTAGGGAAAACAAAACCAGAGGATGAGCTTAACTGCGGAACCTGCGGATACAATACCTGCAGGGAAAAGGCCATTGCAGTTTATCAGGGCAAGGCAGAGCTCAACATGTGCCTTCCATATCTTATGGAAAAGACCAAAAGCTTTTCAGAAACTATTTTAAATAATTCTCCAAATGGAATAGTAGCTGTGAATGAAAACTATGAAATACAAGAGATAAACAAATCAGCGATGCAAATGCTTCATGTTTCAGATCGTAAAAGCATAATAGGGGAACAAGTGGTTAAGGTGCTTAACCCATGGCCTTTTATGGATGTGTTTATGAATGGAAAGATCATCAAAGATGAGCGGGATTATTATGCTGAATTTGATAAATACCTTGAATTAAGCGTGGTTCATGATAAGACTTCCCATCTTTTGATAGCCATCATACATGATGTAACAAACGAAGAAAAACATCGCAGAAGCAAAGAGGAAATAGGCCATAAGACCGTTGAGATAGCTGATGCAGTTGTTGAAAAACAGATGCGCATAGTGCAGGAGATTGCCTCGCTTCTTGGTGAGACCACCGCAGAAACAAAAATTGCTTTAACAAAATTGAAGGAGTCGATTGAAAATGAGGACGAACACTGACGACCTTTTTGCAGATATCGGCTATATGAGTATAAACCATGACGGCGAGCAGCTTTGCGGGGATCATGTGGATGTGGTGCACCAAGGAAAAGACACAGATGTTATAGTCCTTGCGGATGGCCTTGGAAGTGGAGTGAAAGCCAGCATTCTTTCAACCCTTACATCAAAAATAATCTCTACAATGTTGGCCTCGGGACTAAAATTGGAAGAGGCAGTCGAGACTATTGCCGCAACGTTACCAATCTGTGCTGAAAGAAATGTAGCATACTGCACCTTTACTATAATCCGAATAACAAATAATGAGTGGGCGGAAATAATCCAGTATGACAACCCAAAAACGATTTTTATTCGTGATGGAAAAAATTATGAGCTGCCAGTTATAGTGAAGGAAATAGGCGGAAAACAGATTGCTTTTTCAGAAACGGACCTTCAAAAGGACGACGTCTTTATAGCAATGAGTGATGGCGTTGAGCATGCAGGAGCAGGCGGAAGGTATAATTATGACTGGAAGCGTGAAAATATAATCGACTATATGGAAACGTTTATGCACGTTGGATTTACAGCAAAAACTCTTTCTACCATACTTATCAATGAGGTTTATAGCCTTTATGAAGAAAAGCCAGAAGATGACGCTACTGCCTGCGTCGTTCACATGAGAAAGCGCGTTACGGTAAACCTTCTTTTTGGTCCTCCTTTGAACAGC
>CAZNVF010000139.1:0-3696 GCA_964576395.1 uncultured Oscillospiraceae bacterium | reverse complement strand
ATAGCTAACCTATACTCTTCATTTAAGCGAATTTCAAAAGTTCTTTTTGATATAGTTAAATGCAGCAGTGGCCGCCACGGCACCATCACCAGCGGCAGTTACAAGCTGGCGAAGAGTTTTTGTTCTTGTATCTCCTGCAGCAAAAACGCCCTCCACATTAGTAAGGCAGTCCTCGCCTGCAATTATATACCCATACTCATCAAGCCTGAGCACTGAGCTGAAAACAGAATTGTCTGGTGCAAGGCCAACAGCTACAAATACAGCAGAAAGTGGTAACGTCACTTCGCTTCCATTGGCGCGGTTTTGTATTATCACGGAATTTACGGAGCTGTCTCCAATTACCTCTTTCACAACAGAGTTTGTGATCACTGTTACATTTTTCTTTTTTATAAGTGACTCAACTGCAGTGGAAGAAGCAGAAAAGCTGTCACGGCGGTGAATAAGGTAGACTTTTTCGCAAATACCGGAAAGATAATCAGCCTCTTCAAAAGCGCTTTCACCTCCGCCTACAACTGCAACCGTTTTTCCACGGAAAAATGCCCCATCGCAGGTGGCGCAGTAAGAAATGCCTCTTCCTTCAAATTTCTCTTCACCCTTGCAGCCGAGCTTTCTTCTGGCCGCACCGTTTGCAATTATTATTGCCTTGGCCTCAAAATCGCCCGCTGTTGTGCTGATTTTTTTTGTTTTTCCTGTAAGTTGCGCAGACTGTACATCTGCAAACTCAATCTCCGCTCCAAATTTTTTGGCCTGCTCGAGCAGAGCCATAGAATAGTCATAACCAGAAACGCCAGACATTCCCGGGTAATTATCGACCTCTGGTGAGTTCACTATCTGCCCACCCGGAGAATATTTTTCAAAAACAGTGCACGAAAGACCAGCTCTTTGCCCATATATTGCAGCAGTGAGCCCGGCAGTTCCGGCGCCAATTATAAGTAGATCTTTCAATTATTTTTACCTCCTGTTTATATTAAATACAAAGACATATATCAGTTTTTTATTATATTTTGATTTATATGCCGTTTAATATTTACTTTGCCATTTTTTACACCTATAAATTATAGCCGATAATAATCAAAAGTCAATTGATCTTATTTGTTTTACTCCAATTTGTAAACCATAGCTTTAAACTTTACGACAATTTCCCTGCAGCTTGCAGTGGGTGCATTGACGCCACTGATTTTTAAAGCAGAAAGATTTTCCAGTTACCTTGCACTGTTCAGTTTATATGCTGTGCTCCTGTACAAATCATATGAAATTATATCCAAATATCCTCTTTTTATATCGCACATAAATGAAAATTTTATTATTTTAACTTTTGCCATAAAAGTAACATCTAAATGGTCTATCGCCTTCTCATTGCAGCTGCGGTTCATACTGCTAGGCTCTTTTGACACGTTCAATGGGAAAATAATTTTCGTCATTATGTTCAAAGCAAAAGTATTAGATTTCAAAAAGAAATTCTTCAAGGCGGAAATTCATTAAATAAAACCCACATAAACCAAGAGTTCATACCAGTGATTTTGTCATTATAATACTATAATAATTTTCCCTAACAGTTAAGGATAAAGCCCCTTATGAAAGTTTGCCCTATCATCTAGAACGCTCCCGCTCTGTTCTTCTCTTTCTGGTAATTACCGCCTTCTTACATGCAACATTTTATCACATATGGACCGCCAGCTAACGCAACAGTGTAGTTAAACCACTTTTACACATTATCGATGAATTTCATTTACTGTTTATAAACAGGAATATTTTTTCGTTCTCTCTATACGCATTCTTAAGTTTCATTCTTTCTATTTAAATTCTTTTTTATTTGTGATAAAATTTATTTTAGAATTTTTTTCGGAGGCAATTTATGCGCATAGGTATCATTGATTTTGGAACAAACACTCTGCGCCTTGATATTTTTGAGGCTGAGAGAAATTTCTATACGAGCATATATGACAATGCCATATTTTCACACATTATTGAAAATACATCGTGCTCTGCACTCTCACAAGAGGGAATAGAGCACGTCATTCAGGCCATAGAGGAGCATCAGCGGGTTTGCCGCCATTATCGATGTGACAGAGTGGAATGCTTTGCAACTGCTTCGCTAAGATATATAAATAATGCAAATGATGTGCTTGATCAGGTAGAGTTTCGCACGGGCATCAAAATAAAAATTATAAGCGGCAACGAAGAAGCCGTATATGATTACAGAGCTCTCAAAAGTGTATATGACACTGATAATGGCATTGGATGCGACCTTGGAGGTGGAAGCATGCAGCTCTTTATTTTTGACAAAGACGGCCCTATAAAAAGTGTAAGCTTACCGCTCGGTAGCAGCCGCATTGCAAAGCAATTTGTCTCAGGGCCGATTCCAATAGAGGCAGAAATAGAATGCATAAAAAGCGAGGTCAAAAAACAGCTTTATGAGGCCGGATTTATGCCGGTTGGCTACAGCCTTTCTTCTATGGGCGGTACTGCAAAGGCATTTAAAAAACTATGCCGCATGGTTTTGAATATGGATGGCGCAATATCACTCAAGGCCGTTTTAGCAACGCTTGAAGTTATTTCTGCTCATCCCGAAGAAGCAATCGATCTTTTTGAGGATATTGAGCCCAAACGTTCACATACCATAGCTCCTGGAATTGCCGTGCTCGCCAGTATTATGGAATATATGGGCTGCACTGAAATGAATGTATTTTCTGTTGGCGTACGTGAAGGGTTCCTTGAAAAAGTACTTGAGGATGGCGAACATACATCTAACTCAAGTTTACTTGATATTATATAAATAAGCATAGAATAGCCGCTTTATACTTTTTGCGGCTTTTTGTTGTCTTCCATTTCTTTTAGAAGAAACAAAAAGCGGTGGGAGATCCCACCGCTTTTTTCCTTTATTAAGTTGGAAACTCTACGCCAAAAAGATTTGCAAGGGAATCCCATGTTGTTTTATCCAGGGTACCATCGTCATAATCCGTGTTTGAACAACACTGTAGATATCTAAGATTATTTGCGGTTGCCTCATCGTTGATACCGTTTATTTCTACCCCGTTAAAACCGCTATAAACTGTAGAAAGGAATTTTAACATTACCTGAACAAAATACATTTCCCAGCATTTTTCTCCCACACAGACCGTTTTATTGTTATCAATAAAAGGCGCTACAAAAACTGCGGGAGCATTTCTCCTCACAAATTTTTCTGCCTCGCTCATAAGGCTGTCCCAAGTCTCTTTATCTACCACACCCGTTGGTTCAAAACCTCTGATCCTTTGGTAATCTGAAACGGCTCCCGCGGTTTCATCACCATATATTCCATCCTCAAATACCTCTGCAATATTTACTCCGTTTTTACTCAATATTCTAAGAGCTCTCTGAATACTTCTTACATGTATTTCATGATTGTTTTGCGCCACTTTTGTTCCTCCATTTCATTTTATTATGAGATGCTATACCCCGGATATTGACCCACATTCGGCACATTAAGAACCTCGTTAAAATACTTCTGCGGCGTATTTTTGAATATTCCAACATAAGCATCATAAAGGGCGTTCCATGTGGCTCTTCCAACCACCCCATCTTGCGTCAGACCCACTACCCTTTGGAAATTTAATACTTGTTCCTGAGTGTTCGGGCCAAAATACCCTGTAACATCTACTGAACCGACGCCGTTATAAAATGTTCCTATAACATTTATATAGTACTGCAAAAGAG
>CAZNVF010000138.1:0-3713 GCA_964576395.1 uncultured Oscillospiraceae bacterium | reverse complement strand
TCGTTGATCTCTCCGAAGATGCTTTTAAAGGCGAGATCATGGTAGAAAAGGACAACAACAGTAAAGAGAAAGTCCTTGAGATGACCATTGAAGAACTTGACCTGTCCGTGCGAAGTTTTAACTGTCTTAAACGTGCGGGCATCAACACGGTTGAAGACCTTATCGGTAAGTCCGAGGGCGAAATGATGAAAGTTCGTAACCTCGGCAAGAAATCCCTTGAAGAAGTTGTTGCCAAACTTGAATTTCTTGGCTTTAGACTTAGCAAGGACGAAGACTGAATCAAAAAGGAGTGAATATCGATGCCAGGAACGAGAAAGCTCGGTCGTACTTCTGACCACAGAAGAGCTATGCTCCGCGCGATGGTCACCTATCTGCTTGAAAAAGGCAAGGTCGAAACCACCGTCACTCGTGCAAAAGAAGTGCGCGCCATGACTGAGAAGATGATCACTACTGCGAAGAACAGTGACCTTCATTCCAAACGTCTTGTTTACGCTTTCGTAACCAAAGAAGACGTCGCCAAAAAACTTTTTGACGAGATTGCACCGAAATACGCCGATAGAAACGGCGGTTACACCAGAATTGTCAGAATAGGTCCGCGCCGTGGTGACGCAGCCGAAATGGCAATTATTGAACTTGTGTAATTTGAGAGCATAATTTATATAAAAACCATCTTTGGAACTTCCAAAGGTGGTTTTTATATAAATTGCTTTGTTTGCATATTGACAAGGGTAAAGCAAAGCATTATAATAACCTATATATCTAATAGGTGATATAGGTGTTTTGAGGTAGGCCGTTGTTAAGAAACAGAATTCGTATTAGTTAATAATTATACTAAATGTTTGTAAAAAACTTGAATAATAAGGGAGTTTTTGATATAATTAGGCTATGTCGAATTTAAAAGCTTTTATTAAAGCCAATTTTTCGGTTTTAATGCAAAAAAATAACTTTATCAGGAGCGGTGTAGGAACAGGCCCTTTGAAACCTGGCAACCTATAATATTGAAAATTCCGATACAGGGCAGTACTTAGCTTTGTACTATAGTTTTCACAGTACGGAAAATAAAATTTTATATGGCGCTAAATTCTGCAGAGAGATACGGGTAGATTAAAACTGCTTTACAGGAATTGGAGGAATTAGAAATGGAAAAACCTATCCTTGTTTTTCAAACAGATTTTACCTATAAAGAAGGTGCTGTTTCTGCTATGTATGGTACGGTCAAATCTGTTGATAGGACCCTCGAGATCTTTACAGGAAGCCATGAAATACCGCATTTCGATGCATGGAGCGCCAGCTACCGCCTTTGGCAGACTGTACGCTTCTGGCCTAAAGGCACAATATTTGTTTCAGTTGTTGACCCCGGTGTGGGTACGGACAGGCGCGCCGCTGCAGCAAAGACAAAGGACGGATATGTAATTATAACGCCCGATAATGGTACGCTTACACATGTAGCAGATTTCCATGGAATAGAAACAGTAAGAATGATCGACTACTCGAACAGAAGACCTATGAGCCAAGGTTCCGCTGTTTTTGATGGCCGCGATCTTTTTGGATACAACGCGGCAAGGCTGGCCGCAGGCCAAATATCTTTTGAGGAACTTGGCCCTGAATATCCAGTGGAAGAGATTGTGAAATTTTCTGTGCCAGTATCAAAAGTAAAAAATGGTTTAGTGGAAGGGTATTTTGAAATAGTTGACCCCAATTTCGGTAACATGTGGTCAAATATTCTTGTTTCTGATTTTGAGCAAGCAGGTTTCAATTATGGCGATGTGCTCGTGCTCAAAGTTATTCACTGCGGTGAGACGGTGCTCGAAAAAGAAATGCCTTATGAACGTGCTTTCGGTAATGTCAAAAAAGGTGAGCCGCTTCTTTATACAAATGAACTCCTACATATTTCTGCGGCCATTTCCGAAGGGAATATGCTTGATGAATATGGTCTTGGCTTTGGCCCGGATTGGAAAATTGAGATAAGGAGAAAATAAAAAATGTCTAAAAGTGCACTTGTTTTTCAAAGCGATTTCGGTTTGACAGACGGAGCCGTATGTGCAATGTATGGCGTTTCCCTCTCAGTGGATGAAAACCTTCGTATTTTTAATCTTACGCATGATATAACGCCTTATAATATTTGGGAAGCAAGCTATCGCCTTTATCAATCTGTTGAATATTGGCCGGTTGGAACTGTTTTTGTTTCAGTGGTTGATCCGGGGGTTGGTTCTTCAAGAAAAAGCGTAGTGGCGAAGACTAAAAACGGTCAGTTTATAGTAACCCCAGATAATGGAACGCTTACCCATATTAAGAAAAACATTGGAATTGAGTCTGTAAGAGAAATAGATGAAACAAAACACAGAAGGAAAAATACTGAATACAGTTACACGTTTCATGGCAGGGATATTTATGCCAATACAGGAGCAAAACTTGCCGCAGGAAAAATAACTTTTGAAGAGGTTGGACAGGAGCTGTCGGTTGAAAACATTCTTGAGCTTGAATGCGGAGAAATATCCGTTTCAGAAAATTCCGTAAGCGGCTGTGTAGATATTCTGGATGTTCGTTTTGGAAGCCTTTGGACAAATGTGCCAAGGGAAACCTTCAAAAAGCTTGGGGTGGATTTCGGCAATAAGGTGGAGGTCAACATATACAATAACTCAACTTTGGTTTATTCCAACGCTATTGTATGTGGCCACTCTTTTGCGGATGTGAGAATAGGTGAGCCGATAATCTATGTCAATTCCCTTTACTGTATGGGCGTTGCCATTAACCAAGGGTCTTTTGCAAAGGCTTACAGTATTGGTACGGGTTCACACTGGAAAATAGTTTTCAAAAAACTTTCGGAGTAAATTTGTTTCGTTTTATGCAAAAGCATTAGCGATATATTATTAATTTCCGTGTAGGAGGGTTTTAAAATGGAAAAGAAAAGCTTAGGTAAAAAATTCCTTGGCGAATGGAGTACTAAAACCATTGTAGCAATCGCTATTGGTGCGGCTCTTTATGGCGTGCTCATGGTTTGGGGCTCCATTCCAGTATTTACAAACACATACCTCAGCAGTGCAATGGTCGTTCCAGTAGTTGTTGGCGCCCTTTTTGGACCGATTCCAGCTATGATCACTTTGCTTGTAGGTAACTGCCTTGCCGACCTTATTGGTGGTTGGGGATTTTGGTTCGACTGGTCTGTAGGTAATGGTTTCCTGGGCCTTTTTGTAGGCCTTCTTCCAGTTTACGGCGCAGATATCAAAAACGGCATTTTCAAACTTAAACATATAATAATCTATATAATTTGTTGCATTGTAGGTAATGCTATAGCCTTCGGCATTATTACTCCTATAATGACTTCTATTTTTTATTCCGCGGATCTCGAGATCACCTTTGTACAGAGTTTTGCTTCCGGTATTTCCAATACCGCTGTTCTTGTAATTGTTGGCATCCCGATCCTTTTAATTCTTTCTAAACGTTATGCTTCGAGAACCAACCTCAAGGAAGAGCCTGAAGAAGCAGAGGAATAAAATTTATTTTTGCTTTTCGTCCCTCCGCCCAGTGCGGAGGGACGGATTTTGATTTTATGAAGAGGCATAAAAGAGCTAGAAAAATAATAATTTTGGCAAATATTACAACTAGTATAAAAATAAAAAGGGATTTTCCAGCTGTTTTATGTCTGTTTTTCAGGAGGGGAGCCGTAAAATGGAAAAAAAGCCTGTTATTGAGTTTAAAGACTTTGGATTTAA
>CAZNVF010000137.1:0-3719 GCA_964576395.1 uncultured Oscillospiraceae bacterium | reverse complement strand
CTCATTATGGTCGGAACAAATGTGTTCATTTTCAATTTACCTTCATCGGCTAAACGCTTAGCAAGAATAGCCATAATTACGTCCCCGTCCATAACCTCGCCCTGCTCATCCACCGCTATACAGCGGTCGGCGTCGCCGTCAAACGCAACGCCAAGGTCAAAATCATGTTCTTTAACAAAACGGGAAAGGCCCTCAATATGAAGCGAACCGCAGTTTTCATTTACATTGGTGCCGCTGGGCTCACAGTTTATAAACTCCGCCGCCGCGCCTGTTTTTGCAAAGATCCTTTTTGCAATGGCGCTGGCCGCGCCGTTGGCGCAGTCCACAGCGATTTTAAAGCCTGAAAGGCCGCTTACAGCCCCAGCAATATGGTCTATATATTTTTCAACTTCATCCGGGCGGTTTCTTATTGTTCCTATATCCGCCCCAAAAGCCAGCGCCATAGGTTCCCTTCCGTCAAGAACCATGGCCTCAATTCTGTCCTCCTGCTTATCGGTGAGTTTAAAACCGGTGTTTCCAAAATATTTTATGCCGTTATACATATATGGGTTGTGGCTGGCGGTTATCATAACACCGCCGTCGGCTCCAAGCTCTTTGACAAGATAGGCCACCGCCGGGGTTGGCACTACGCCCAGCAGTTCCACATCGCACCCGACGGAGGAAAGCCCCGCAGAGACTGCCGCCTGAAGCATCTCCCCCGAAAGCCTTGTATCCATTCCCACAAGTATTTTTGGCCTTTTTACCCCTTCGTTTTTAACAACCGTGCCCGCTGCCCTTGAAATGTCAAGGGCAAGCTCAACGCCGAGCTTCTCGTTTGAAATTCCGCGGACTCCGTCCGTTCCGAAGATTCTTCCCAATAAAATCACTCTCCAAATTTGATCTGTTCGCCGCAGAACTGCTCCACCGGCGGCACCAGCCCAAGGTGCTCATAGGCGAGGGCCGTGGCGCAGCGCCCCCTTGGCGTTCTGCTAAGAAATCCTATTTGCATAAGATACGGCTCATAAACATCCTCAATGGTGACGGCCTCCTCACCTATGGCCGCTGCAAGGGTTTCAAGCCCTACGGGGCCGCCGCCATAGTTCTTTATCATCATCATAAGAAGCCTGCGGTCAATGGCGTCAAGCCCCAGTTCATCGACTTCAAGTCTCGACAGAGCTTCCGCCGCTATCTCCTTTGTTATAGTCCCATCGCCTATAACCTGGGCAAAGTCACGCACCCTTTTAAGAAAGCGGTTGACTATCCTTGGGGTACCCCTGCTGCGCCTTGCAAGCTCCATAGCGCCCTCATGCTCAACATCTATTCCAAGTATGCCAGCGCTGCGCTCGGCTATTTTGCAAAGCTCGGCAGGCGTATACAGCTCAAGCCTTGCTATAACTCCAAATCTGTCGCGAAGCGGGGCTGAAAGCTGCCCTGCCCTGGTTGTGGCGCCCACAAGTGTAAAATGCGGAAGGTCAACGCGTATGCTCCTTGCGGACGGGCCTTTGCCCACAATTATATCAAGGGCAAAGTCCTCCATTGCAGGGTAGAGCACTTCCTCAACGCTGCGGTTCATACGGTGGATCTCATCTATAAAAAGTATGTCGTTTTCGTTCAGATTAGTCAAAAGCGCGGCTAAATCGCCAGGCCTTTCTATGGCCGGCCCGCTTGTTATGCGGAACCCTACGCCCATTTCGTTGGCAATTATCTCTGAAAGGGTGGTCTTCCCAAGGCCGGGCGGACCATATAGGAGCACGTGGTCAAGGGCTTCGCCCCTGAGCTTCGCCGCTTCTATGTAGATGGACATGTTCTCTTTAGCCTTGCTTTGACCTATGTATTCATCAAGGGTTCGCGGGCGGAGGGAAAGCTCGTTTTCCCGATCCATCTCTTCCATTTCTGGGGCAACTATTCTGTTTTCAAAATCACGTTCGCCTGAAAGCAAAATCTACTCCTCCTTACCGTCCCATTGCAAGGGCGCGCAGCGCCTTCTTTATCATATCTTCCACCGAATCGCCCTGAGGGAGTTTGCCAACTGCCGCCGCAGCCTCCGAATTTGAATACCCAAGGCTCACAAGAGCCGCTATAGCTTCGCCCGCGTTCCCCTTTATTGCCGGAGCCGCCGGCGTCCCCATATTTCCAAATCCTTTTGATATAGCGTCGCTTGAAACTTTATCACCAAGCTCTAAAACTATTCTCTGGGCGGCTTTAGGCCCAACGCCCTTGGCCCTTGTAATGGCTTTGACGTCACCGGAAGCAACAGCAAGAGCAAAGCTTTCTGGCGTGTGCTCTGAAAGCACCGCCAAAGCGGCCTTTGGCCCCACACCGGAAATTCCCGTCAAAAGCCGGAAGCAGTCCTGCTCCGCACGATCATAAAAGCCATAAAGATCCGGCCCGTTTTCCGCAGTGAAGGTCATTGTTGTAAAGACCTGCACTTCCGAACCCACCGGCGGCAAGCACGAAATTGTCGTTCCTGAACCTTTGCACTGGTAGCCCACTCCGCCGCACTCCACCACAAACATTCCGCTTTCAACGTGTTTGAGTTTACCGTTTAGGCTGTATATCATAAAAGTCACTTCCTTGTTCTGTTCAGGCGCAAAGCTTTTTAAACCCAGCTTTACGCCGCATGGGCTATTATAACCCCTTATTTTCCAAAACCCTTGACAGCCTTGAGCCATGGCTGTAACCATGGCATATTGCTGCTGCAAGGGCATCGGCCGTGTCGTCCGGCTTTGGAATGGAATCCAGCCGAAGCGTGTCGCGCACCATTATCTGTACCTGGTTCTTCTCTGCCCGGCCGTAACCCACCAGGGAATTTTTTATCTGCAGCGGGGTGTACTCAAAAATTGGTATTCCAGCCTTCTTTGCCGCAAGAAGGATAACGCCCCTTGCCTCCGCAACATCTATGGCCGTTTTTTGGTTGTTATTAAAATAGAGTTTTTCAATGCTCATACACTCCGGCTTTGTCTGCTCTATAACCCCGGACACCGCGTCATATATCATTTCAAGCCGTTCTACAAAGGGCGTCCCCGCGGGGGTATCTACCGCGCCGTATTTTACGGGGTAAAACCTGTTTTTAACGTAGTCGATAACGCCAACGCCAACAATGGCGTAGCCGGGGTCTATTCCGATTATTCTCATCTTTCTGCGCCCCTTTGCATACTCTTCCATAATAAGCCTATATATTATAACGCTCCGCCAAAAAATATGCAATTAACTTTTTATTAATAAAAGAATAAATTCCCCTTTCTTCCTCCTACCGCAAACAATTTTATCCGCTTTTTTGATTCAGCAGACGCTGATTTTTTACAAAGTCAGCAAATGGGCGTATGGCGCCTGCAATAAGCAAAAGCTAACTCCCGTTAATTTCGTTCAACGAAAACCAACAACCGTTAATTTCGTTCAACGAAACGAACTATAAATCAAAAACCAGAAACCAGAAATCAAAAACTAGAAAGGAAAGAAATAATTAAAGAAAGTGCAAAATGGCTTTTTGTTGAAAACTTTTCTTCCTAAGTTTAAAAAATCGCATTATTACAGCATTTTATGCTGTTTAAAGTTTTCAACATTTTACAAAGGTTTTCCCATCTTTTTATGAAATTAAAAAATTCGGTTCGGCAGAAATTATAAAGAAAACCTTTAAAAAAGCCAATATTTTCAGTTTATTCGCACATAAAGCTTTCAGTGCGGCAGCGTGCAAAAAAAAGGCCCCACCCAAAGGTGAAGCCTTTTAATGTGGTGGACGG
>CAZNVF010000136.1:0-3762 GCA_964576395.1 uncultured Oscillospiraceae bacterium | reverse complement strand
GTCCGCCGCTTGAGGATGTTCTCCACATGCCATAAGGCGAAGGCCAAATTTAGTTTTATATAATATTATGTATGAAGCCACCAAAGCGATAACAGCAATGATCATGAACCAGTTGAATTCAAATCCCCCAATATTCACAATAAATGCTTTTTTCTCCTCAATATACTGTACTGTAGAAGATACATCATTTGGGTTGGTTGCTGTATTTATAGCTTTTACTACAACGGTTGCCGCTGCAGTACCAAGCATATTAAGGGCTGTTCCTACAATGGTTTGGTTAGCTTTAAAATTGATACATGCAACTCCCAAGAGCGCAGAATATGCTACGCCAAAAATAGTTGCAGCTATAAGAACTAAGAGTATTAAAGGAAAGGCGCTCATCCCATCTGGAGCATAACGCATCATAAGAGCACCACCCAATGCTCCAATAACCATAACACCTTCAAGTCCGAGGTTGATAACGCCAGAATGTTCAGCAAAACAGCCACCCAGTGCCACAAGAACAAGGACCGAAGCAAAGATCAAAGTGTACTGTATTAGCAATAACATTATTTAGCGCCCCCTTCCTTAGCATTTGCATCCGTTCTCTGTTTAAGAGCCTTCTTTTCATCATGCTTGTCCAAAGCTTTGTTCATCGCATATTTAATAAAAAGAACAAATCCGCAGAGATAGATGATTAAAGAAGATATCAAATCGGAAGTTTGTGAACAGTACATAGTCTTATCAACATAAGCACCGCCAGAAGTTATATGCTGTATAAAATAGGAGGAGAAAATCGTTCCAATAGGATTAAGTCCCCCAAGGAATGCAGCCGCAATACCGTTAAAGCCCATATCTGGTACAGCTGTAGACGTGCACTGCCATTGCTCGTAATCGGTAAGATACATAAAAGAACCGCCAAGAGCTGCCAACGCCCCAGAGATCATAAGGGTTACAATTATATTTCTTTTTTCAGCCATACCGCAGTATTTTGCTGCATTCTTATTAAAGCCTGTTGCTTTAAGCTCATAGCCAAACTTCGTTTTATCCAGTACAACAGCAACAATGACAGCCACTATTATAGAAAGCGGAATAGCAATGCTTACGTATGTATTTCCTGCAAAAATATTTTCAAGTCCAAGGGTTGGAAGAATTGCTTGATTTGCTTCATCACTTAAGTGAAGAGTATATGGACTTGCTGCTTCTTTTACACTTGCAAGGATCATATTTGTGCTGTAAAGTCCTATCCAGTTTAACATGATACCAGAAATGACCTCGTTTACATTGCAATACGATTTAAGGAAACCAACAACCGCACCGTAAAGTGCACCAAAAATTGCCGCAAGAATCACACACGGAAGCCATCCAAGTCCAAGAGCAAGCGCACAGTAAAGGCTCACACAGATACCGATTACATACTGCCCTGCAGCACCAATATTGAAAAGGCCAACTTTATACGCAAACAATACTGAAAGAGCACACATAAGTAGTGGAGCTGTTTTTACAAGAGTGTTTCCAAAGTTTTTAATCTGAAGTGAACTTTTGGAATAATGTAAAAAGTTTTTAAGTACTTCCATTATGGCTTCTCCTGCTCCAGAAGGATTGATTATGAGAAGCGCAACATACCCAAGCAGAATCCCTAGAACAATACAAATCAAAGAGGCAACAAAAGACTGAAATGCCTCACTTCTAACTATGCTCTTTTTCATGCCTTCACCTCATCTCTTTTTGCTCCAGCCATGTAAAGACCAAGTTCTTCTTCTGTTGTAGTTTTGGGATCAAGCTCGCCTACAATCTCGCCTTCATACATAACAAGAATGCGATCTGAAACATCCATTACCTCATCCAACTCGAGTGACACAAGAAGAACAGCTTTTCCTTCATCCCTATGTGCAACAATTTGTTTATGAATGTATTCAATTGCACCGACGTCAAGTCCTCTGGTAGGCTGAACAGCTATCAGCAATTCAGGATCTCTGTCAATTTCCCTTGCTACTATTGCTTTTTGCTGGTTACCGCCTGACATGCTTCTAGCAATGGTCACAGGACCCTGTCCTGAACGGACGTCATACTGTTCTATAAGATGTTCTGAATATTTGCGAATATGATCTTTACGCAGAAAACCTACTTTATCAGTAAATTCAGGCTCAAAATAACGCTCAAGAACACAGTTGTTTTCAAGAGTATAGTCAAGAACAAGGCCGTGCTTATGCCTGTCCTCCGGAATATGGCTCATACCGCAAAGAATTCTTTTGCGTATAGGGGCTTTTGTAATATCAACTCCGCAAAGTGTGATTTTCCCACTCACAACAGGCTCAAGCCCCGTAAGTCCATGTACAAACTCTGTTTGGCCATTGCCATCTATACCCGCAATACAGACGATTTCCCCTCTTCGGACTTTTAAAGACACGTTTTTAACTGCGTTGTTTTTGTGCATTTTCGATGCCATTGTCATATTTTCAACTTCAAGAACAACTTCACCAGGTTTACCCTCTTTCTTTTCAACATGGAAGTTTACATTTCGGCCAACCATCATTGAGGAAAGCTCCTCGATAGTGGTATCTTTAGTATTTACTGTTCCGATATATTTGCCTTTTCTGAGAACACTACAACGGTCTGAAACCGCCATTATCTCGTTAAGCTTATGAGAAATAAACAGGATAGACTTTCCCTCTGCAGCAAGATTACGCATTATCTGCATAAGTTCATCTATTTCCTGAGGGGTTAGAACTGCCGTAGGCTCATCAAAAATAAGTATCTCATTTTCTCTATACAGCATTTTAAGTATTTCTGTTCGCTGCTGCATACCTACTGTGATATCTTCAATCAATGCATCCGGATCTATATTGAAGCCATATTTATCCGAAAGTTCAAGGACTTTTTTTCTTGCCTCTTTTTTCTGAATAAAGCCAAATTTATTCGGCTCCACGCCCATAATGATGTTATCAAGTACTGAAAAGCACTCAACAAGCTTAAAGTGCTGGTGCACCATTCCTATACCAAGGGCATTAGCATCATTTGGATCTTTGATCTGTACTTCTTTGCCGTCCTTTTTGATAACGCCCTCTTCAGCCTGATACAAGCCAAACAGAACGCTCATCAAGGTGGATTTTCCCGCACCATTTTCACCAAGAAGAGCATGTATCTCTCCCTTTTTTAGCTGTAGGGTTATATCATCATTGGCAATTATACCAGGAAACTTCTTGGTAATATGAAGCATCTCTATTGCATACTGATTTTCCAACTCTACCACCCCTCCTGTTTACAGTTTGTTTACAATAATAATACTACATAAATAGTTTAATTACAAGAAAAATTTAAGCAATATGACATATAATATAAAAAAAGGACAGGCATAGCCTGTCCTTTTTTAGCAATAAAATTATTTAAGCTCACCAAGATCATTAACGGTGATAACAGTTGCATTATCTGCTGCAGAAACAGTAGTATCATTAGAAACAGTAATTTCGCCTTTATACATTGCTGCTACAAGATCTTTGTAATCATCAGCGGTGAAATTATCATCAAACTGGGTAGTCATCGGAATCTGTACGTAGTTATCTTCAGGATTTTCAGAAACAAGGCCGAGATTCTCGATTTTACCACCTTCAAATTTGCCATCAAAGATTTGAGTAAGCATTGTTTTAACAGTAGGAGCAAGACCTTTCATTGCAGAAGTAACAGTCATACCTTCACCATAACTTCCGTCAATAACAGCAGCTTGGTCAACGTCAACACCAATAACTTTTCCACCAACTTTTGCTGCAGCCTCAGCAGCAGAAG
>CAZNVF010000135.1:0-3784 GCA_964576395.1 uncultured Oscillospiraceae bacterium | reverse complement strand
CGGCAGATTCCGCTTTGTGATATGAAAATAGGTACATATGCTACTATAAAAAAACTTGATACGGAAGGTGAGCTGCGCCGCAGACTTATGGATATAGGTTTGGTGGAAGGGACGCCTGTTGAGTGTGTAAGAAGAAGCCCCGCAGGAGACCCTAAAGCGTATCTTATCCGCGGCGCAGTAATAGCCCTTAGAAAAGAGGATGCCGCCACGGTTTTGGTGGAGGCAGGATCATGATTGCAGCAACAATAGCACTTGCAGGAAATCCAAACGTGGGTAAAAGCACAGTGTTCAATGCCCTTACAGGGCTTCATCAACACACCGGGAATTGGAGCGGAAAAACGGTTGGTTCTGCGGAGGGATTTTTTAACGAAGGCAGCAGGCGCTTTTGTTTGGTGGATCTTCCTGGGACCTACTCCCTTGCCGCAGACTCTGCAGAGGAAGAGGTCACAAGGGATTACCTCTGTTTTGAAAAGCCCGACGCGGCAGTGGTGGTCTGCGACGCGTGCTGCCTTGAGCGCAACCTTATTTTTGCAATACAGGTGGCACAGCTCATTCCAAAAACTCTCATCTGTGTAAATATGATGGATGATGCCCGGCACAAGGGCATAAAAATCGATTTTAAGGCCCTTAGTGCTGAACTTGGGCTTCCGGTAGTCGGCGTTGCAGCCTCCAGAGGGGAAGGTCTTGACGAGCTTGAAAAAGACATAGCGCTTCTTGCCGAAGGACGGCTTCATACAGTATTTCTTCCAGTTCGATATCCAAAAGTAGTGGAGAGGGCAATGGAAGTAATTTCACCAGTGCTGAAAAAAAGATACGGCATCACATCAGTCTACCCTGCACTAAAAATACTCGAAAATGAAAGAGGTTTTATAGCCTCACTTGAAAAGCGATTTGGACCAATGAGCATGGATGCAGAGGTAATGGGTGCTGTTGGAAAAGCAAAATCTATAATGAAAGACGGAGGAATAAACGCCAAAAATATTTCTGAGAAACTTGCATCGTGTGCAGTTTTACGTGCGGAGGAAATATGCCTTTCAGCAGTGGATATGGAAGCGGCTAAGGCCTTTTCAAGGGATAAAAAGATAGACTCCGTGCTCACGGGAAAGCTGTTTGGCATACCGATGATGCTCACGCTTTTTGCACTTATTTTCTGGATAACAGTTAGCGGGGCCAATTACCCATCAGAACTGCTTTCAAGTTTTTTTATATGGCTTGGTGAACAGTTTGCAAGCGCACTCACGGCAGTAAATTGTCCTATTGTACTTAAGAGCCTTTTAGTGGATGGCATTTGGAAAGTAATGAGTTGGGTCATAGCTGTGATGCTTCCGCCAATGGCGATCTTTTTCCCGCTGTTTACTCTTTTAGAGGATTTTGGCTATCTTCCAAGGGTGGCATTTAACCTTGACAGGGGTTTTAAATCTGCAAATGCCTGCGGCAAACAGGCGCTCACCATGTGTATGGGCATAGGCTGCGGAGCCGTGGGCGTCACCGGTGCAAGAATAATTGACTCCCCGCGTGAAAGAATGATAGCCATTATTACAAACAGTTTTATGCCTTGTAACGGCCGCTTTCCAGCACTTATTTCAATAATCACAATGTTTTTTGCCGCAGGGCGGCCCTTTGCTTCTTTGATAAGTGCTATTATGCTGACTGGGCTTATTGTTTTAAGCGTTGTTATGACGTTTTTTGTTTCGTGGTTGCTTTCAAAAACTTTGCTCAAAGGAATGCCAGCGGGATTTACGTTGGAGTTACCGCCATATAGGGTACCTAAAATAGGAAAAGTTATTGTGCGTTCAGTTATAGACAGGACCCTTTCTGTGCTAGGAAGAGCAGTGATAGTTGCAATGCCTGCTGGAATAATAATATGGATGTGTTCAAATATTATGCTTGGCGAAAGAACGGTGCTCGGAACACTTATAGGTTTTCTTGACCCGCTTGCGAAAGTATTTGGAATGGATGGAACAGTGCTCACAGGGTTCATACTTTCGTTTCCAGCTAACGAGATTGCTATTCCTATAATGGCAATGGGTTATTCTGGAGGGGAACTGACAGAGGTCACCTCCCTTGTCGAAACAGCGGCACTTTTCAGCTCGAATGGATTTACTGCAGTAACAGCGATTTGCACTCTATTGTTCTTTCTTTTCCATTGGCCTTGCGCTACAACTCTTTTCACAATATATAAAGAGACAAAAAGCTTTAAATGGACTTTACTTTCGTTTCTTGTGCCACTTTTTGCCGGACTTTTTATGTGCTTTTTGGTAAATATGGGGGCAAAATTCTTTATTTAAGAAACGAAAAGCCTTGATATTTATTTCGAAGATGGTATAATATAACGGAAAGGGTGATTTTAATATGGCTTATGTTGAAAAAAAGCGCTGGGTTCTGTTTGGCCTTCCATTTACATTTACGAAATATACTGTTACAGAAGAGCAGATAACAGTAAATACAGGTTTTTTTACCCGTGAGGAAAACGATTGCTATATGTATAAAGTGCAGGATACTGTTCTTTCTACTACCTTAATAGGAAGGCTTTTTGGGCTTGGAACAGTAATCTGCAAAACGAGCGATACCACTCACCCTCAGCTTGTGCTCAAAAACATTAAAAACGCCCGTGATATAAAAAACTTTATAGTTGAAAACTCCGAAGATCAGCGAATTAAGCGCAGAACGGTGAACATGCTGAATATTAGCGCGGGGGAACCGGATTTTGATGGAGATATGAACTAAAGAAAGGAAGGATACATAATGTCTAACTTCTCGGTTATAAAAGGCAATATTGTCAATATGAAAGTTGACGCCATAGTGAATGCTGCAAATACGAGCCTTCTTGGAGGTGACGGCGTTGACGGAGCCATCCACCGTGCAGCAGGCGCGGAACTTCTAAGCTGCTGCAGAAGGATCGGCGGCTGCAAGACGGGCGATGCGGTTATTACTCCCGGTTTTAAGCTGGATGCCAAATATATAATTCACACCGTGGGCCCGGTTTGGAACAACGGCCTCACCAACGAGGAGGAACTTCTTCGCCAGTGCTATAAAAAATCCCTTGACCTTGCAGTGGAATATAACTGTCGCACCGTCGCGTTCCCCTCTATTTCTACCGGGGCGTACCGTTTCCCCCTTGCTAAAGCGGCCGAGATCGCTATAAACACCATTCTTGAATATCTTGAGCAGGATACCTGTATAGAAGATGTTTACATGGTATGTTTCGATTTCAACACCAAAGCGGCTTACAGTAAGGTTATGCGCGCCCTTGGCCGCGAAGTGGAAGAGGACTATTGATAAAACTACCTTTCTTTTCATTTTAAATTAATAATTTTGCCCGGAATGTATTGGTTAAAAAGTACATTCTGGGCCTTTGTTTTTTTGTACATTCTTAAAAATCTTTATATTTTCCTAGCATATTAGAAAAAATGTTGATTTTTACCATAAAAGTATGCTAGTATTTAGAAAAAAGTAAATGTGGTGGTTTAGCTGGTAATATAAATTATAGCATAAGTATATGATATTCCATTATTAGTAGAAAATAAAATTTATGTATGATTATATTTAAGAAGAACTATTATGAGAAAAACAATATCAACTTTATTATGCATCATAATAATACTTTTATTTTCAGGTGTTTCTTATGCAAAAGAAGAAAAAACGTCTATAGACGAAAAATATTCAGAATATTTTTCTGTAGACCATATTTTTTATGAAAAAGATGGTTATGATATTAATTCTATAGCTAATAATTTAAAATCACATGATTTTTCGGCATGTTCTGAATCTGCAGAGCAGAAAA
>CAZNVF010000134.1:0-3785 GCA_964576395.1 uncultured Oscillospiraceae bacterium | reverse complement strand
AATACATAAGGCTGGAACACAAAACAGGCGAAATGCCTTGAAAATACAGTGTTTTTAGAGGGTTTAACAGATAAATTACAAATTTATCGGGTTGATATAACGCCAAACAAATTAAAACATGCCGCCAACTTGGCGGCATATTTTAATTTGTTATGACCATAAAAGGAAATAAAAAGATTAAAAAACTGGCATATTTTCACTTGAAAGAGCACATTTTTATAAAAAACTATTGCAAAATAAAAGAAAATCCTTTATTATTTTATATGTAAAATTTTGCGCTTTGCGTTTCAATTAGGAGGTTTAACTTATGGTTTCTGCAGGCGATTTCAGAAACGGCGTGACTTTTGATATGGACGGTTCTGTTTATCAGATCATCGAGTTCCAGCACGTAAAACCCGGCAAGGGAGCCGCTTTCGTTCGTACCAAACTCAGAAATGTTATTACCGGCGCAGTAACTGACCGCACTTTCAACCCGACCGATAAATTCCCCACTGCGTTTATCGAGAGAAAAGAAATGACATACAGCTACAACGACGGCGATCTTTATTATTTTATGGATCCCGATACCTATGAGCTTGTTCCGATAGAGGAAAAATTCCTTGGCGACAGCTTCAAATTTGTGAAAGAAGAGATGGTCTGCCGTATTCTTTCATATAAGGGCAAAGTTTTCGGCCTTGAAGCCCCCAACTTTGTTGAGCTTGAAATCACCGCTACTGAACCCGGCGTTAAGGGCGACACTGCTACTAACGTTACTAAACCCGCCACCGTTGAAACCGGGGCTGAGGTCAAGGTTCCGCTCTTCATCAATGAAGGGGACCGTATTCAGATCGATACACGTACCGGTGAATATATCGGAAGAGCATGAAATAATTCTATAAAATAAAAAAGCGTCTATAACTGAAAAGGAGAAAGCTATGACTATTTCTGAAAAAGTTGCACATCTCAAAGGTCTTATGGAAGGCCTTAAATGCGAAGACAAAGTTCTTTCGGCCATTGCAGATATTCTTGAGGATATTGCTTATGACCTTGAGGATGTTCAGGATTCCCTTGCAGAAGTTGACGAGCGGGTCGAGCTTATTGATGAGGATCTTGAGGCCCTTGAAGATGATTATTATGACTATGACAGCTGTGATGATGATTGCGACTGTTGCGACGATGATGACTGCTACGAAGTTGAGTGTCCTGCCTGCGGTGAGGTCATCTGCATCGACGGTTCTATTGTTGATGAGGGCGAAATGGACTGCCCCAACTGCGGCGAGCACCTTGAGTTTGATTTTGAAGAAGACGAAGAGGACGAAGAGGACTGATAAGCCCTTGAATAAAAATGCATTAGCAGTGGCTCCCGATCAAAAATCGGGAGCTTTCTTTTTTTAAATATATTTCATATAATCCTTGACACAACGCCTTCATAGTAGTATACTGCTATTAAGTTAATAGCAGATCTTCAGGGCGGGGCGCAGTTCCCCACCGGTGGTATAGCCCACGAGCCGCAAGGTATGATTCGGTGCAATTCCGAAGCCGACAGTATAGTCTGGATGAGAGAAGATTGCGTATGGCAGTAAATTTGTTTCTGCACGCACAAGGTTCGCTCTGGAATGTTTTGTTCCGGAGTTTTTTATTTTTACCTTTACGAAAAACAACCCGCCTGAGCAATTTCCTGAACAAGCGCCCTTTTCTGGGCGATTTTTAGGAGGTGTTCGGACAGAAAATTTAAATTTCTATAATTTTTTGATCAAAAGCAATAAAATTGAGACCATTTTTCTATTCTTAAACCTTTGTTCATAACAAATTAAAAAAGGGGGTACTATTATGAAAGATATAAACTCTTCATCTTCTAAAGTAAGAAAGCTTGTGGGAACTGCAATGCTCGGTGCTGTGGCTACAATACTTATGTACCTTCAGTTCCCGATCCCAATGATCATGCCGTCATTTGTAAAAATGGACATTTCAGAGCTTCCGGCTCTTATTGCCGGCTTTGCTTATGGACCTGTCTCAGGCATTACGGTTTGCCTTATTAAAAACCTTATTAAGCTGCCCAGCACTTCCACTGCTGCCGTTGGCGAACTTTTTAACTTTGTAATGGGCGCGCTTTTTGTTGGCACTGCCGCACTGATCTATAAAAAGATAAAAAGCCGTAAGGGCGCTGTTATTGGCTCCGTTGTGGGCGCACTTGTTATGGCCGTTGCCGCCGTGCCTTACAATTACTTCATTGTTTACCCTGCCTATGTTGTTATTTATGGAATGCCGCTTGACGTAATCATAGGTATGTATCAGGCAATAAACCCCAATGTAGACGGCCTTCTTTCCTGCCTTTTGATTTTCAATCTGCCTTTTACATTTTGTAAAGGACTTGTGGACGCGCTCGTCTGCTTCCTTGTTTATAAGCCCCTGTCCCCAATACTTCACGGCAAAAAATAAGGTGGGTAAAAGTTTGTTTGCGCCGCTTAAAAAGCGGCGTTTTTTACAAAAACCATGTTGAAAAATTTGTTTTACTGAATATAATATAGTTGATATACAGCGGGAAAGGAGAGATCATTTTGAAAATAGACCCAAACTGGCCCTCTCTTTCCACTGCGGAGGCAGAAAACCTTGCCAAAGAGGGCAAGGCCAACGTTTCGCCCTCCGCCGCTTCAAAAAGCACGAAACAAATTTGGCTTTCGAACCTTTTCACATTTTACAACATGCTCAACGTGGTGCTCGCGGCGCTCATAGTTACAACGGGCAGTTACCGCAACATGGTCTTTTTGGGAATAGTCATATCGAACTTTTTTATTGGTACCATTCAGGAACTGCGGGCGAAAAAGGCGGTTGACGAACTATCCGTTCTTACTGCCTCCACCGCAAAGGCCGTCAGGGACGGCAAAGAGATTGTGCTCCCCTGCAGTAAACTCGTCCTTGGCGATGTCATAATAGTGGGCGCCGGCGACCAAATAACTGCCGACGCTGTTGTGATCTCCGGCGAGGCAAGACTCAATGAAAGCCTCATCACCGGTGAAAGCGACCCCGTGCTTAAAACCCCCGGGGAAAAACTTTTTTCAGGAAGCTTTGTCATCAGCGGTGAGTGCGCGCTGAAACTGACTGCCGTCGGCGCTGAAAGCTATGCTGAGCGCCTGACAGCGGAGGCAAAAAAGCTCAAAACCGCGAAATCCATACTCAAAACCACCATGGAGAAAATAATAAAAGGCGTAACTGCTTTCATTGTGCCAATGGGGGCGCTTACTTTTTTAAATCATTATTTTATTCAAGGCTTGGGCTATGCGGATTCAATGGTTACCACAGTTGCCGCAACGGTTGGAATGATTCCCGATGGCCTTTATCTTCTTACCAGCATGAGCTTTGCTGTGGGCGTTGTGCGCCTTGCACAACGGCGCACCCTTACCCAGCAGCTTTATTCTCTTGAATCTTTAGCGCGGGCAGACGTACTTTGTCTTGATAAAACCGGAACTATAACTTCAGGAAGAATGAGAGTGCAGAGGGTACTCTCGTTCACTGGGGAGGACGTTGCCGCCATTGCGGCAAACATATACCGTGTTCTTCCCGCGGACAACTCCACGGCAAAGGCCATAACGGAAGCTTTTGCCGGTAAAGGCGACGAAAATATCACGGCTGTAAGCACCCTGCCATTTTCCTCAGCACTAAAATATGTGGCGGCAGACTTTGGCGTAAATGGTTGCTACATGCTTGGGGCGCCGGAATTTGTTCTTAGGGGAAACTTCCCTGAAACTCTTGAAAAAGCTGCCGCCTATGCAAAAGATGGCGCCAGGGTACTTACTCTTTGCAGCGCA
>CAZNVF010000133.1:0-3832 GCA_964576395.1 uncultured Oscillospiraceae bacterium | reverse complement strand
CATTTGCTTTACAATGCTCATAAATGTTAGGAATTCAGGGTACATATCAAAATAACCGCTTTTTAATCATATGCTATTATTATTCCCTTATTTCCGGCATACAGGCTTGCCACACCCCTCGTATCATTGATATACACCCTGATGTCGGAAACCTTTTCAAGAACTCCTTCTTTCAATTTCTCAGCTCTTTCGGGGCAGTTGCAGTGGGCAATCACTATGGTTTTGGTTTTCTTGGCTATACAGTCATTGGCGACTATTTCTACAAGCTTTGACATAGCCTTTTTGAAACCCCTTGCCTGGTCGAGCTGGCAGATCGTGCCTTCCTTCGTTCCGGCCATTATAGGGACTATATGAAGCAGATTGGCGGCCAGTCGCTTAACGCCTGTAAGCCTTCCGTTTCTCTCAAGAAAGCTGAGATCCTCCAGTACGAAAAGAGTTGAAAGTGAAGAACGGTATTTTTCCACAGCCTCAGTAACTTCCTCAAACTCCATTTCGTTTTCCTCACATTCAGCTATCTTCATACCGATAAGAGTTTCACCGGCCGAGGCTGAACAACTGTCAAACACATGGACCTTGGCAAACGGATTATTTTCGACATAAAGCCTGCCGGCAAGAACAGCGCTGTTGTATGAACCGCTGAGCTGACTGGAAAGTGTGACGACATAGACGTTCTCGCAGCCGCAGTCATAGGCCTTTATATACTGCTCAGGTGATGGACAAGCCGATTTAGGGCAGGCGTCGGTCGATGCTACAAGACTTAAAAACTCAGCCTGGTCAAAGGTTTCATCATCTATTATTTTTGTTTCTCCTACCTGCAACGTAAGCGGGACGTTGGAAAATTTATTTGTATGTTTCATTTCAGCCGTGAGTTCGCCACAGCTATCAAGTATTATTTTGTATGACATAGTTTTTAAAACTCCTTTATCTTGACTATATTACTATAATACTATAGTCAAACATCACGATTTGCAAGCAACAGATATTTGTGGTAAGATGTTATATAAACATTTTATCAATTTTTGTTGAGTTTTTATTTTATATTTAGAAAGTGTCACTTTCGGAGGGAGCCATGAAGGAAAACAGAAGAATACAAATGACTAAAAGACTGCTTAAAGACAGTGTTTTTGAGCTTCTTGAGGTGAAGCCGCTCAATAAAATAACAATTAAAGAAATTTGTGAAAACGCCGATGTTAACCGCACTACTTTTTATAAATATTACGGAGACCAATATGCCCTTGTAAAGGACGCTGAGGACGAGCTGCTTGCAAAAACGTCAGAATTTTTAAAAAATCTGAGTTCTAAAAAGGAAAGCGGAATCGCTTCGCTGGAAGAGTTTCTGAGTTATGTAAAGACCAACAGCGACGCTTTTAGGATACTGCTTGATAAAAACAGCAACACGGAATTCAGATACAGGCTGATGAGCCTGGCTATGGAGCTTGTTATGACTGAGCACTATGAGCTTAATATAAAGGACGAGGACAAAAAGTATGTCTATTGCATGATAATAATGGGAGCCATCAGCACGATTGGACTTTGGGTAAATTCCAACTGTGAGCAGACTGTGGAATATATGGCAGAGCTTATGTTCAACCTGGTGCTTCTCGGTCTGAGGGGAATAGAAATATAACCTAGAATTTATGTATAAGCCTGAGAATATATATTTATATAAACATAAATTTAAGGTGATACATATTGATAATCAAAACATTCAAATTCTCTAAACGGAAGACCGTAACAGCGGCGGCACTGGTTATTTTTGCCGCTGCCGCTGTCAAAGCCGCTTCTCCCGCGGCCAAATCTGTTTTTGCCGCAGCAGTCGCCAAAACAGAACGCCTCCTGCCGATCTACTGTGTACAGACTGACAAGCCGCAGGTAGCAATAAGCTTTGATGCGGCATGGGGAGCCGACGATACCGACAGATTGCTTGAGATACTCGAGGAAAACGATGTAAAGGCTACATTTTTTATGTGTGGATATTGGGTCGATAAATATCCGGAGGAAGTGAAGAAGATAGCTGAGGCGGGACATGACCTGGGCAACCATTCGGCTACACATCCTCATATGAGCCAGCTTACTAAGGAGCAGATCACCGAGGAGCTGACTGGCGCGGGAAACAAGGTAAAAGAGCTGACCGGAGTGGAAATGGATCTTTTCAGAGCACCGTTTGGGGAATATACAAACGACGTGATCTCAGCGGCACAGGAATGCGGATACTATACTATACAGTGGGATATTGAAATACTCGACACTAAACTGACTGATACTTTTATCAGCATCAGTCAGCACTTTTCCCATATTTATCATACCTTCCAGTACATCATAATCGAACTGTCAGCGGTAATAGCAACTTTCTCAATAAGTAATCTTGCGGCTTTTTTCTTTTCCTCCATAGGCTTTTCGTCCCAATCGTTGAGATCAGGAATTAACAGCCTGTCGGTTTGAAAGCTATATGAACCGAGTTCAGCCTCGATTTTTAGTTTATCAGCATCTAATTCCTCAATACGGCTATTGATATACTTTATAGCGGCAGTTCTAGCCTGCTCAAGATTAAGCACTAAATTTTCGATTTTGGCATTTATATCTTCTATTTCTTTGTGGTACTCTAAAATCCTTTTATTAATGTCCTTATTTCCGTCTTTACGGAAGCGATCCATCTCATTTGCTTTTTCTAACATTGCATTGTAAACATATTCTTCAACATCTGCAACAAGATGAATATGGGGAATACAGGTTTTATGATTTGACTGGTTACTGCAATAAAAATTATTAACATATCCTGTTTTACGTTTGTATCTCTTAACCACCATAGCATATCCGCAGTCACCGCATTTGACTAAACCCGAAAGCCAAGTATACTGACCACGGTGAGTATTCTTGATTTGCTTATTTCTTGACAATTTATCCTGAATATATAAAAACATATCGCTGTCAATTACGCCTTCGTGCAGGCCAACAGTAAGGACATGGTCTGTGACCTTGGTATATTTCCGCTCGTTGGCTTTTCGCTTTCCGGCGATCAAACAGCCGTGTATTCCGTCAAAGCTGTCTATGGGGCTCATGATCTGAGCTCCGGCCTTATAGTAATAATTATATATTGAGGCGTCTGCCTTAACGTATGTAGGATTATGAAGTCTGCGTGATATGTCGGCGGTAGCTATATTGACTTTAAACATAGGATCGATAATTTTTTTGACGTCCGAAAGAGTAGTGACCGGATCGGAATACAGTTCAAACATCTTTTTAATAATTTCAATATCGTCATTCATAACATATACAGAATGTTTTCGGCCTCCGACGATCATAGTCTGATTATCATAGCCAAGCGGAGCCGCTCCGCCACCGATAACTCCAAGCTCCATACGCTTATAATAACTGTCCTTTACACGCTCACTGGTACTTTCGCGCTCCATCTGCGCGAAGGTGGAAGTCATATAAAGCATAGCGCGTCCCGCCGGAGTGTCGAGGGCAAAGTTCTCTTTTGCGGATATAAAAGTGCAGTCATGCTGCTGCATGAATTCCATTAGCCATGAAAAATCAGAAACCTTACGGCTTATACGATCAAGTTTGTATACTATGACCTTATTGTATTTTCCCTGCTCGATTTCCTGTAGCATTTTCTGAAAATCAGGACGCCGAGTGTTTTTGCCTGAGTAACCTGGATCGGAAAATACAGTATAGCTCTCGTTAGGTTCAAGATACCTTTTAGCGTATTCGATTTGGACTTCTATACTTTCACTGTCCTTCTTTTCAATAGATTGGCGAGTATATATAGCTGCAGGCATAAAAATAACCCCCTTTATTCTAAAAAAATATATAGCAATAAAAGCGGTTT
>CAZNVF010000132.1:0-3858 GCA_964576395.1 uncultured Oscillospiraceae bacterium | reverse complement strand
GAGTCGGCAGTTTTAAATAATGCTACGTCAGTTTCAAACGGAAAATGTTCAGACTTCTCTTCTGCTAAAGACAGTCTTTTACTTTCAATAAACAAGAAAACAGTAATAACTGGTGAAGAAAACCATTTTGAAGAGCGCATAGAAATACTTCAAAAGGAATATGACGATCTTCAAGCTGAAATAGATGTTGATGCTGTAGAAACTGTTCTTGCACCTAAAACCGGCTATTTTATTTCAGGAGTTGACGGTTTTGAAAATCTGATCAATGAAGAGAATATTTATGAAAAAACAGTTGCTGAAATAGAGGAAATAATTAATCAAGATGTCGTTACCGTGGAACAAAAGATAGGAAAGATTGCAAATAGTTACAAATGGTATTATGTAATATCGGTAAGTCCTTATGAAGCCGATATGTTTTACGAAGGAAGAACAGTAGATGTAAATTTTGAAGGTATAAATTATTCGGTTAAATTTGAAGTTGAAAGCATTATTACAGATGATACCAGCGAAAACACGGTTATTGTTATGATATGCCGAACTTTTACTTCTGACGTCGCTTCGCTTCGTCAAGTCGGCGCGGATATCGTTTTTAATACCATTTCAGGGCTTAAAATTTCGAGCAGCGCTGTAAGATTTAATGAAATGCAGGAGATGGGAGTGTTCATTTTGGACAGGGGCGAAGTGAAATTTAGACGAATCGAAACTCTTTATGAGGGATCTGGATATCTTATCGTCCTCTGGAATAAATCTGAAAAAAACATGCTTCAACTTTTTGATGAGGTATTTGTTGGGGGGAGCAATATCTATGCCGGAAAAGTTATCGACTGAAACCACATTGGCTTTTATTGAGGCCAAGAAGAAAATAGAGGTCGCAGCAAAAATTTCCGGAAGAGATCCAAACGATGTAAGGCTTATGGCGGTTACAAAAACCGTTTCACCGGAAAGAATAAACGAAGTTATACATGCGGGCTGCGATCTGCTTGGAGAAAACCGAGTGCAAGAATTTCTTGAAAAATATGAGAGATATGACAAAAATGCTGAGGTACATTTTATTGGAAAACTTCAGACAAATAAGGTAAAATATATTGTTGATAAAGTTTCAATGATAGAATCAGTCGATTCGCTGCAACTTGCAAAAGAAATCAATAAACGCTGCGATTCTATAGACAAAGTTATGGATGTTTTGCTGGAAGTCAATATTGCAAACGAGAAAAGTAAAAGTGGTTTTTTAATAGATGAAGTTTTATGTGCATCGGAAGAAATTGGAAAATTAAGCCATCTGAGGCTGCGTGGCCTTATGACAATAGGCCGTTTTGGAGCAGAAATTGAAGAAACAAGGCGCTATTTTGAAAAAATGCGCTCTCTTTTAGTTGACATTAGGAGTAAAAAAATAGATAATAAAGATATTAATGTACTGTCGATGGGTATGTCTTCAGATTATGAACTTGCCGTCAAATCAGGCGCAACTATTGTTCGAATTGGAAGAGGTCTCTTTGGCGAAAGAAAATAATTTTTGATTTTAAATTTTCGGGAGGAAATTAATTATGGCATTTATGGACAAAGTTAAAAATATGCTTGGAATTCCGGAGGATGCGGAAGAAGGTTACGAGGAAGACGATATTCTTCCTGATGAAGAAGAAGAGGGTTCCGATTCAGAAAAATCTGATTCTGCAAAAACGTCTATTTTTGGAAAAAGCAGCTCTTCTGACCAAATAAAACAGAATAAAGTAGTAAACATACATACTACTACCCAGCTTCAAGTTGTTCTTGTAAAACCAGAGCGTTTTGACGACGCAAGGCCGGTTGCGGATCATTTAAATTCTAAACATACTGTAGTGCTTAATCTTGAATCTACAAATAAGGAAGTTTCACGCAGACTTATAGATTTCTTGAGCGGCGTCGCTTATGCAAATAATGGTCAAATTAAACGTGTTGCCAATAGTACCTATATAATTACACCTTATAATGTCAATATTATGGGTGACCTTCTTGATGAGCTGGAAAGCAGCGGTGTATTCTTTTAATTTTAACATTAATCTTTAATTATTTTGATGGAGGTGGATTATATATGTTAACTCCCAGTGATTTCTCTAATAGAAAATTTGAGAAGTCTGCTTTTGGTTATAAACCTGAAGACGTCGATAGTTTTTTATCAAGTGTAGCAAGCTCTTATGAAAAACTTTATGAAGAGAAAGAATCGATCGAAGAAAAGCTTGAAGTTCTTGCGGACAAACTTGAAGAATATCGTTCTAATGAAGATAGCCTCCGAACCGTGCTTCTTGGAGCACAAAAGCTTGGGGACAACATTATACGTGATTCAAAGGCTAAGGCTGAAGTTATTCTTTCTGAAGCTGAGGGACAGGTAAAGCAGGTGTTTTCTGACTCTGAAACAAAAATAGCAAAGGAAAGGGAAACACTTTCTATGCTACAAAAAGAAACAGCTGAATTTAAAAAGCGCCTTCTCGCTATGTATAAACAGCATCTTGAACTCATAAGCCTTATGCCCGAAGAAGAAAAAGCACAGGTGCAGGAAAAAGAGAATGAGACCGTGGAAGAACCGGCATCTGATAGGGAAACCACGGAAGAAGTAAAATCTGAAGAAGACGATTCTTATTTTGATGATGTCTCTATGGCTGAAACAAAAAGGATCGAACTTGACGTACAAGAATAACTAACAGGAGAGAAACTTAAACAATGGCCGTTGATTATAATCAAACAATGAATCTGCCCAAAACCGAATTTCCAATGCGTGCAAATCTTCCGCAGCATGAACCGGAAATGCTGAAAAAATGGCATGAAGAAGATCTTTACAAAAATCTTATGAAAAAGAACGAAGGACTTCCGCTCTATGTTCTTCACGATGGCCCTCCATATGCTAATGGCGACATTCATATGGGCACCGCTCTTAATAAAGTCCTGAAAGATATTATTGTTAAATACAAGAACATGTCCGGATATAAGGCTCCTTATATACCCGGTTGGGATACTCATGGCCTTCCTATTGAGCTTAAAGCCATGAAAAAAGTAGGGGTTGAAAATATAAATTCTGCTCTTGACCTTCGTAAGGTATGTAAAGAGTTTGCTCTTCATTATGTTGACGTGCAAAGAAAAGAGTTTGTACGCCTTGGAAGTATTGGCAATTATGAACACCCTTATCTTACTCTTCAGCCAAAACACGAAGCCGCACAAATTCGTATCTTTGGAGAAATGGCAAAAAAGGATTTTATTTATAAAGGCCTTAAACCCGTCTATTGGTGCCCTGAATGTAAAACCGCCCTTGCTGAAGCTGAAATTGAATATGAAGAGGATACTTGTCATTCTATCTATGTAAAATTCAAAATTGTAGATGAGCATGGAAAACTTGCCCCACTTAAAACGGAGCTTGACAAAACGTATTTTGTAATTTGGACAACTACAACATGGACCCTTCCAGGCAATCTTGCAATATGCCTTGGGCCTGAGTATGAATATGTTGCGGTTCATGCAAACGGTGAATATTACATTATAGCAAAAGAGCTTGTCGAAAGTACGATGAAAGCAGCTGGTATAACCGAATATAGCGTTTCTGAAGCAAGTGTAAAAGGCAAAGAACTCGAGTATATAACTTATCGTCACCCTTTTATCGACCGAGTGAGCCCAATAATTGTTGGTGACCATGTTACACTTGAAAGCGGTACTGGCTGTGTACACACTGCTCCTGGACATGGTGTTGAGGACTTTGAAGTATGCGTCAACAATTATCCTGAAATACCGATAATCGTTCCTGTTGACGGTGATGGTAAACTCACTGAAGAGGCCGGCGAGTTCTGCGGCCTTTCTACAGATGATGCAAACAAGGCTATTCTTAAAAAACTTACC
>CAZNVF010000131.1:0-3907 GCA_964576395.1 uncultured Oscillospiraceae bacterium | reverse complement strand
AAAAAACGGAAATATTATGAATTTGTGAGGAGTAAATGTCATGTTTTCCAATGTTGTTAAAGTTCAAAATCAAGTAGGCCTTCATGCCCGCCCTGCGACATTTTTTATTCAGAAAGCAAATGAGTTCAAATCATCCATATGGGTCGAAAAAGATGAACGCAGAGTGAATGCAAAAAGCCTTCTTGGCGTACTGTCTCTTGGAATCGTCGGTGGAACAGAAATTACTATAATCGCTGACGGGGTAGATGAGGAAGCCGCAGTGGATTCTCTTGTAAAACTTGTTGAATCCGGGTTTACTGATTAAGAAAAGTGCAAAAAACGGCACCGCAGGTAGTGATATTTGCGGTGCTTTTTGTTATAATGAAATAGGCAAAAATGATCGCAGCAGACAACTGTTAGCACTAAAATGGTAAACGAACAGAATATAAAAGGAGCCTTAAAAATGGACAATCCAAGACTTCCTTATCTTCATAAAAAAACGCTGAGCCTTCCTATGGAGCCAGGCGTATATGTAATGCATGATAAAAGTGGGAAGGTCATATATGTTGGGAAAGCTAAAAAACTTAAAAATCGTGTGACTAGCTATTTTCGCAATGTTGAAAAACACCTGCCCAAGGTTTACAAGATGGTGGAGCATGTTTATGATTTCGACTATATAGTTACGGACAGTGAGTTTGAGGCTCTTATTCTTGAATGCAGCCTTATAAAACAGTATAACCCAAAATATAACATACTTTTAAAAGATGACAAAGGCTATAGCTACATTCGCGTCTCTCCCGACCCATACAGCAGACTGACTGGCGTTTTGCAAAAGCTGGATGACGGTGCAGAATATATAGGGCCATATATAAGTTCTTATGTCGTCCGCCAAACTGTAGCTGAGGCAAACAAAGCTTTTCTGCTTCCAACTTGCAGCAAAAAGTTCCCCCAGGAATTTGGAAAAACAAGGCCATGCCTCAACTACTATATAAAGAACTGTATGGGCGTTTGCCGAGGAAAAATATCTGAAAAGGATTATAATGAAACCCTATCTGAGGCACTGGAATTTATTAAGGGTGGAAGTACCGCTTCTATAGAGAAGCTGACAGAACGCATGTATGCTGCGGCAGAGGCAGAAGAGTTTGAACGCGCAGCAATGCTTCGTGACAGAATACACGCCATAGAGGGTATTGCCAGCCGTCAAAAGGTAGTTTTTTCTAAAATGGAAGAGCAGGACGTCGTGGCCGTAGCCCAAAGCGGGGAGACTTGCTGTGCTGTAGTGCTCAGCTTTCGCGGCGGAAAGCTTGTAGATAAAGACGAATACATTTTGAAGGATTTTGGAACGGATCCGGCTTCGGTGACGGAATTCCTGCAGAGCTTTTACGCTGAAAAAACGGATATCCCCAAAAATATAACGCTTCATGAGCCATGCGAAGATGCGGAACTGCTTGCACAGTGGCTTTCAGAAAAAACTGCGCATAAAGTTTCTATCTTTGTCCCACATAAGGGAGAACGCCGTAAAACAGCGGAAATGGCCTACAACAACGCCGCGGAACGCCTTTCCCATGAAAAGCTGCGTACCAGCCGTGAGGTTGCGGTGCTTGATGAACTTGCCCGTGTGCTTGGGCTTGAAAAGCCGCCCGAAAGAATAGAGGCATATGATGTGTCAAACTTTGGTTCCGAAACAGTTGTGGGAGGAATGGTCGTTTATGAAAACGCTAGGCCAAAACGAAGCGATTACCGTAAGTTTTCATTTAAAGGGCTGTCTGCACCGGATGATTACGCATGTATGTGTGAAATGCTGGAGCGACGCTTCAGCCATTATGATGAGGACAAAGATAAAGGCACCTCTTTTGGAAAAATGCCCGATCTTATATTGCTCGACGGAGGCAAAGGCCATGTGGCGGCAGTTCAGGAACTATTTGACCGAATGGGAATAACTGTTCCGCTTTTTGGAATGGTTAAAGACGACCGCCATAGAACAAGAGCCATAACTAAAAATTTTGGCGAGATAGCTATTTCCCCGGTTAGGGAAGTGTTCAACTTTGTCACTTCGGTGCAGGATGAGGTCCACCGCTACACCATAACCTATAGCCGTAAAAAGCACAGCAAGTCCAATTTTGAGCTTATGATAACGAAGGCAAATGGTATTGGCCCAAAAAGGGCAGCAGCTCTTTTAAAGCATTTTAAAACAATAAAGGCCATAAAAACCGCGACGGAGGATGAACTGGCATCTGCTCCGGAAATGACGGCCGCTGCTGCAAAATCGCTTAAAGAATTTTTGGACAGTGAACAATGAGGAGAAAATATTTTGAGAAGAAAAGATAGAGAAGTTACGGATGAAAGAGAAATAGAAAGAATAATTTCGAGCTGTGATTGCTGCCGCATAGGGTTTAGCAATGACGGTAAGGCATACATCGTTCCACTTGATTTTGGTTATATCAAAGAAGATGGAAAATATATTTTCTATTTTCACAGCGCAAAAGCTGGAAGAAAATATGAACTGCTAAAAGAAAGCCCATATGTTTCTTTTGAGATGGATTGTGGGCATAATCTAACCTGTGGAAGCACCGCATGTGAGTGTACAGCTGCATTTCAAAGTGTCATGGGCAGTGGCAGAGCCAAAATAGTGGAGGATGAAACAGAAAAACGTGAAGGTCTTATGGCTTTGATGAAGCATGATACCGGAAGGGATGACTGGGAATTTTCCAAAGAACTATTAAATGCCGTATGTGTGTTTCGCCTTTCAGTGGAAGAACTTTCAGCAAAAAAACATCTTTGAAATACGGTTTTTAGAAGATAAAAACAAAGAATAAAGATTGACTTTTAAAATGAAAAATAGGATAATAGTTATATCCTATACGGAGGTATAGAGTTTATGAGAGTTATTACCGGAACTGCTAAAGGCAAGCATCTGGTCACTCCAGAGGGGAAAGAAGTTACCCGACCTACGGGGGATAAAGTAAAAGAAGGCATTTTTTCTTCAATACAGTTTATTTTAGAGGGTGCAGATGTGTTGGATCTTTTTGCCGGGTCAGGCCAACTGGGAATAGAAGCCCTTTCAAGAGGAGCAAAGAGCGCCGTCTTTGTGGACAAGGCAAAAGAAGCACAGAAATGTATTTTGGAAAACCTAAAAAACTGTGGCTTTGAAGACTGTGCGCGTCTAAAAACTACTGATGTATTGCTGTATCTTTCGGGTGCTATGGAGCGCTTTGATATTGCATTTCTTGACCCACCATACGCTGAAGAACAGCTTCCGCTGGCCCTTCCGGCAGTGTCAAAGGTCATGCGTCCGGGCGGGCTGGTATTTTGCGAGACAGCAAAAAACATCGACCTTCCGGAAACAGTAGGTGATCTAGTTAAAGTAAAGGAGTACCGCTATGGCCGCACAAAAGTTTTGGCCTATAAGCGCAATGATGACTAAGCTATGAAAAAAGCCGTATGTCCGGGTAGTTTTTGCCCGGTCACGAATGGACATATTGATATTATAATGCGCGCAGCAAAGCTTTTTGATGAAGTGACTGTTCTTGTGGTAACTAACCCGGATAAAAAATGCGCTTTTACTGCAAAGGAACGCTGCGAAATGATAAAAAAGGCGCTTGAGGGAATTTCTGGTATAAAAGTGGATGAGTGGAATGGCCTTTTGGCGGATTATGTCAAACAAAACAATATAAATGCTATAGTAAAAGGAATACGTTCATCTTCAGACTTTGATTATGAATTTCAAATGGCGCTTGCCAACAAGAGCCTCGCGCCTAAAGTTGAAACGATATTTATGACTGCTGACACACAGAACGTGTATGTAAGTTCAAGTCTTATTCGTCAAATTGCTTCCTTTGGCGGAGATGTTTCCGATTTTGTTCCTAAAGAGATTGTTTCCGACATTAAAAAAGGCTTAAATAACGAATAATATAACGGAGGAATGTTT
>CAZNVF010000130.1:0-3924 GCA_964576395.1 uncultured Oscillospiraceae bacterium | reverse complement strand
AAGCGTTACTACCCCAAACTGCCGACAAAAATGTTCTGGCTGTGGTGCAAACTGTTTGAAAGGGGGCCCCTGCTTTGAATGAAATATCAAATTTTACCGATGTAAGGCTCTTCTATACAAAAACGGGCAGCGCAAAATATATCTCGCATCTTGATGTCATGAGAGCGTTCCAAAGGGCGTTTAAACGCTCTAAAATAGATTTTTGGTATACAGAAGGATTCCATCCTCATCTTTATTTAACATTTGCCTTGCCGCTCTCTTTGGGCTATGAGAGCTTTGCAGAGACGGTGGATTTTCGTCTTGTTACACCAATGCCATATGATGAAATAACAAGAAGAATTGACGCCGTTTTGCCAGTTGGATTTAAAGCTGTATCTTCAGCAAAGCCAGTAATGGATGCAAAAAGGATACGGTTTGCAGATTATAAGCTTTCTTTTTCTGTAAATGCAGAAGATCCGGAAAAAGTTCTTGCTGCTTGGTACAGGTGTTTTTCTGGAGAAAATGTGAATGTTATAAAGAAAACGAAACGCGGTGAAAGTGAAATCAATATTAAGCCGCACATAAAACTTTCTAAACTTGAGCATCACAATAGAAATTTTAATTTAGTTGCAAGGCTTGCGTCGGGAACAGAATTAAATATAAACCCTGAACTCGTCTTTGAGGCTTTTAGAAATTTCAGCAAGATTTTACCGGAAGATATATCAGTTGTAAGAACTGCGGTATACAACGAACAAATGGAAAAATTCCATTGATTTTTGCAAAATTATACTTGCAAACGTAAGTTTTATATGTTATTATATTAGAGCTGTCATTGTGTATTGGCAGTACTGTCGCTTTCCCAGCGACAGGAACGGCGTTTTAATGTCGGGCGGACAGTCCTCTGTCATCGGATTTGTGTATCCGTGAGTATGAATGTCTGAAAATAAAAAGGAGGATATTTAAAATGGATGCACTTAAACTCATTTCTCAGGATTGTATGAGAGAAAACAAACCAGAAGTAGCCATAGGCGATACTGTAAAGGTATACTGTAAAATTAAAGAAGGCAATAACTATAGAACTCAGGTTTTTGAGGGAACAGTGATTGCTAAACAGCACGGCGGGATTTCTGAGTCTTTCACTGTTCGACGTGTAGCTCATGGCTGTGGAATTGAAAGGGTTTTTCCCGTTCATAGCCCGCTTATTGAAAAAGTTGAAGTTGTACGTCATGGCCGTGTAAGAAGAGCTAAACTCTATTATCTCCGTGACAGAGTTGGCAAGGCTGCCAAGGTTAAACAAGTTAGATAATTGCAGGTTTGCAAAAGTCTCCCTCGCCAAATGGCGAGGGAGTATTCTTTAACAGAAAAAAGTGTTATAATTATTATATAAATACTGTGAAATGAGGCTACCATCGATGGAAGAAGTAAGTATACAGTGGTTTCCTGGCCATATGGCCAAAACAAAACGGCTTATGAAAGAAAATCTTAAACTTGTAGACATTGTTGTTGAACTTACAGATGCAAGGGTACCTTATTCAAGCTGCAACCCGGAAATTAAAAGTCTTGTCGGCGGAAAACCTAGAATAGTAATACTTAATAAATGCGATATGGCAGATGAAGCCCTTACTGCTGAATGGATAGAACACTATAAATCTAAAGGGATAAATGCTATTGCTACAGATTGCCGTTCGGGAAAAGGCCTTAGCAGGCTTGCACCAGTCGTACATGATGTACTAAAAAAAGAGCTTGAAAAGCGTGCAAACAAGGGCATGGATGGAAAACCTGTAAGAATGATGATAGTTGGTATTCCTAATGTGGGAAAATCGTCATTTATAAACCGCATTGCCGGAGGAAAGCGCACTAAAGTTGAAGACAGACCCGGCGTAACAAGGGGCAAACAGTGGGTCACACTTGAAAATGGAATAGATATGCTTGACATGCCAGGTGTACTGTGGCCGAAATTTGAAGATAAAATCGTAGGCGAGCATCTTGCATTTACTGGAGCAGTCAAAGATGATATAATAGATATTGAATCTTTAGCCATGCGCCTTGTTGACCTTCTAAACAGAGATTACCATGAGTTGCTTTGCGAAAGATATAAACTGGCAGATGAGAAAACTGCAAATATGGAGCCGTATGATCTTTTAGAGCTTATTGGAGTAAAACGTGGAATGAGGATCTCAGGAGGAGAAGTAAATACAGAAAGAGCGGCAGCAATGTTGCTTGATGAGTTTCGCGGCGGAAAAATAGGGCGTATAACTTTGGAGAGACCGAATGAGCTTATATGAATTTGAGCACGCAAAAAGAAAATTGGGATATAAATATATTTGTGGAGTTGATGAAGCTGGTAGAGGACCTCTTGCTGGGCCCGTTTTTGCAGCGGCTGTTATTCTTCCGAATGATTATGAAATTGAAGGGATAAATGACAGCAAAAAGCTATCAGAGAAAAAACGAGAAAAACTTTTCAACGAAATAATTGAGCATGCTCTTGCATATTCAATACAGAGCTGTGATAATAAAATTATTGATGAAATTAATATTCTTGCGGCGACCATGCTGGCGATGAAAACTGCAGTGGAAAACCTTGTAATAGAGCCAGATATAGTGTTTGTGGATGGCAACCGTCTTCCTAAACTTGCGACACCAGCCGAGTATGTAGTAAAAGGTGACGCAATTTCAGCTAATATTGCTGCTGCTTCAATTTTAGCTAAAGTGAGTAGAGATAGGTTTATGTATGAGATGGATAAAAAATACCCTGAATATTGTTTTGCGAAACATAAAGGATACCCCACTAAACTACATTATGAAAAAATAAGAGAATTTGGTCCCAGCGAAATACATAGGCTAACTTTTCTTAAGAAAATGCACTGAGGTGATAAAATGATTACCGAAAATCGCCGCAGAGGAAATATTGGTGAGAATTTTGCAGTAGAGTATTTACAGAACGAAGGATACACTATCCTTGAACGCAATTTCGCCACAAAACTGGGAGAGATTGATATAATAGCACAGAAAGATAAATACATAGCTTTTGTCGAAGTTAAATCCCGTGCAGAAAACTGCATGTACCCTCCACGAGAAGCGGTAACCATTTCAAAGCAGAGAAAGATATGTAAAGCTGCAATGGTTTACAAACTAAGAAATGGCTTTGATGGTCAGCCGCGGTTTGATGTATTTGAAGTGATTTATGGAAAATACGACCTAGAGGTAAAAAGTTTCACCTATATAGAAAATGCTTTTGGAACGGAGTCTGTTCATGGATTTTTTTGACCTTCATTGTGACACTTTAACAACAGCAATGCTTCACAGCGCAGACATGACCGAAAAACATTTGGATATAAGTTTGCCTGTAAATACGAAAATTAAACGACATTGCCAATGTTTTGCGGTTTTTTGTCCCGATACAATACGCGGTGAAGATGCTTTAAATTATTATATAATGGCAAAACACTATTTTGATGCTCAAATTAAGAAGTATCCTGAATATTTTGAACAGGTACATAAAGCAAAAGATATAGAAAAAATAATTTCAGTTAACAAAACAGCTGCAATTCTTACAGTTGAGGGTGGAGCTGTTCTTGCGGGAAAAATCGAGAATATAAGTAAATTGCATGATGATGGCGTTAAAATGATGACATTAACTTGGAATGGCGAAAATGAATTAGGCTGCGGTTCTTCTGATCAAGAATTTGGACTTAAACCTTTTGGCATTGATGCCATTAAAGAGATGGAACGCCTTGGAATAGTTATAGATGTGTCGCATCTTTCTGATGCCGGCTTTGACGATGTTCTTAAAAATGTTGACTGTGCTATTGTAGCAAGTCATAGCAATATGCGTTCTATTTGTGGACATAGAAGAAATCTTAAAGATGAGCAGTTTAGAGAAATTGTGCGCCGAAACGGGATAGTTGGAATAAATTTTTATAAATCTTTTCTCAATGATGATGG
>CAZNVF010000129.1:0-3962 GCA_964576395.1 uncultured Oscillospiraceae bacterium | reverse complement strand
TTATGCCGTCGCCTTCGCAGGCTTCACATCGCCCTCCGCGAACATTAAAGGAATAACGGCTGGCGTTGTACCCCCTTGCTTTAGATTCGGCGGTCTCCGCAAAAAGATTTCTTATATCTGTAAAAACCCCAGTATATGTTGCCGGGTTAGAACGTGGCGTACGACCTATAGGTGACTGATCAATACAGATTACTTTATCAAGGTTTTCCTCTCCCTCAATTCCTCCGCTCTTCCCTGGAACGCACTTTGCCCGGTTCAAATCCCTAGCCAAGGTCTTATAGAGTATTTCATTCACAAGGGAGCTCTTTCCGGAGCCTGAAACACCTGTCACCACCGCAAAAGTGCCCAGTGGAAATTCGACGTCAATATTTTTAAGATTATTCTCCGCTGCATTTTTAATAACTATTTTTTTGCCGTTTCCGGTTCTTCTCTTTTTGGGTATGTCAATCTTTTTTCTGCCTGAAAGGTAGGCACCGGTTATGGACTCAGGACAGTTCATAATGTCCCGTACTGTTCCGGCACAGACCACGCGGCCGCCATGAACTCCGGCACCCGGCCCTATGTCCACAATATGATCAGCAGCAAACATGGTATCAGTATCGTGCTCAACTACTATAACTGTATTGCCAATGTCTCTTAAATGATGAAGTGTTGCAATAAGCTTTTCATTGTCCCTTTGATGAAGGCCAATACTCGGCTCATCAAGAATATACAGAACGCCCATAAGTGAAGAACCTATTTGTGTCGCAAGGCGTATTCTTTGGGCTTCGCCACCGGAAAGAGTATTTGCGTTTCTGGACAGGGTCAAATACTCAAGCCCTACATTTTTAAGAAACCCAAGGCGTGCCTTTATTTCTTTAATAATCAGGTATGAGATCATTTTTTCTCTCTCAGTGAGCTTCATGTTTTTCACAAAATCCAGCGCCTGCTTCACAGACATTTTTGTAAATTCACTTATATTAATACCTGACACAGTCACGCCAAGGGATATTTTTTTAAGGCGTTCGCCATGGCACTCTGGGCAGTCTACCGCACGCATTTGCTGTGCGATTTCCTCCTTGACCCATTCGCTATTAGTTTCGCGAAAGCGGCGTTCAAGGTTATTTATAACGCCCTCAAACTCGGTGCTGAAATACCCGTGCATGCTGTCGCTCTCGCGGCGCACCATAAGCTTTTTTCCCTTAGTGCCATATAAAATGACATCCACAACATCTTTAGTAAGATCCTTTATAGGAGTATCAAGTGAAAAATTATATTCTTTTGCAAGGGCATCATAGTAGTTTTGCGCAATACCCCCTTCGTAATAATACCAGCCCGAAGCACGTATTGCACCCTCGCGCACAGAAAGATCCTTATTGGGGATTACAAGGTCCGGGTCCACACGCATAAAAACGCCAAGGCCCGTACATTTCTCACAAGCGCCGAAAGGGTTGTTGAAAGAAAACATACGTGGAGAAAGTTCTTCTATGGAAATTCCATGCTCAGGACACGCGTAATTCTGGGAAAAGAGCATATCCTCCCCATCTATAACATTTACTACAGCAAGGCCTCCGCTTTGCTGCATTACAGTCTCAAGGGAGTCGCTGAGACGAGACTTAATATCCGGCCTTATTACAAGGCGGTCAACTACGATCTCAATGGTATGCTTTTTATTCTTATCAAGTTTTATTTCCTCTGAAAGGTCGTAGATACTGCCATCTATACGTGCGCGCACAAAGCCGCTCCGTCTGGCAGAATCCAGCTCTTTTATATGTTCGCCTTTTCTTCCTCGTATGATAGGTGCAAGAAGCTGAACCTTTGTGCCTTCGGGCATTTCCAAAACTTTATCAACAATTTGGTCTATGGTTTGCTGCTTTATCTCCCTTCCGCACACTGGACAGTGCGGTACACCGATCCTTGCATAAAGAAGTCTAAGATAGTCATAAATCTCCGTCACTGTCCCTACAGTGGAACGTGGGTTTTTACTGGTATTTTTTTGGTCTATGGATATTGTCGGTGAAAGGCCGTCTATGGAATCTACATCCGGCTTTTCCATCATTCCTAGGAACATTCTTGCGTAGGATGAAAGGCTTTCCATATAACGGCGCTGGCCGTCTGCAAATATCGTATCGAAAGCAAGGGAGCTTTTTCCGGAGCCGGAAAGGCCGGTAAATACTACGAGTTTATCCCTTGGGATCTCAATATCAATATTTTTAAGATTGTGTTCCCTTGCCCCTTTTATGACTATGGAACTTTGATTCATATTTTACATCCTCCATCTGGTCGCGTAATTTTTTTATTCTGTCGCGAAGGTAGGCCGCATGCTCAAATTCAAGTATTTGTGAAGCCTGTTTCATCTCTTTTGTGAGTCTCCTGATCTCTTCCTCTGCTTCTTTATAGCTTAGACGCTCCTTCCCTGAGGCTTCATCGCCTTTATGGTTTGATATTTCGATTATATTCCTGACATCCTTTTTTATAGTCATAGGAATTATTCCGTGAGCTTTGTTATAGTCGTCCTGTATTTTGCGGCGGCGCTCAGTTTCTTTTATTGCCCGTTCCATGCTGTCAGTTACAGAGTCCGCATACATTATAACCTTTCCCTTAGCATTTCGCGCTGCACGGCCTATCGTCTGTATAAGCGAAGTTTCACTTCTTAAAAAGCCCTCTTTATCTGCATCGAGTATGGCCACAAGGCTGACCTCAGGAATATCGAGCCCCTCACGCAGAAGGTTTATTCCGCACAGAACGTCAAACTCACCAAGACGAAGGTCCCTAATTATTTCCATCCGTTCAATGGTATCTATATCGTGGTGCATGTATCGCACCTTTACTCCCATCTGTATCAAATATTCGGTGAGGTTTTCCGCCATTTTTTTTGTGAGCGTGGTGATAAGTACCCTCTCTTTTTTATCAACTCTCATATTTATCTCAGAAAGTAAATCCTCTATCTGCCCCTCAACGGGACGCACACTTATCTCTGGATCCAAAAGCCCTGTTGGCCTTATGACCTGCTCCACTTTCTGAGTGCTGCGTTCGCGCTCAAACTCCCCAGGCGTTGCACTGACATATACTATCTGGTTTAGCTTACTCTGAAATTCATCAAAAGTCAGTGGCCTATTATCCATAGCAGACGGCAGACGGAATCCGTAGTTTACGAGGTTCTCCTTACGTGAACGGTCCCCGCCGGACATGGCCCTGACCTGGGGCAGAGTGACATGACTCTCATCTATAAACAGCAAAAAATCCTCCGGGAAATAGTCGAGAAGGGTTGTTGGGCAGGAACCCGGAGCCCGCCCGGATAGCACTCGGGAATAGTTCTCTATCCCTTTACAGAAGCCCACCTCGGTAAGCATTTCAACATCATAGTTTGTGCGTTCAGCTATTCGTTGAGCCTCAATAAATTTTCCTTCGCTTTTAAAATATTTGACGCGCTCGTCGCACTCGTGTTCTATCTCCTCAATGGCTTTAAGCAGTTTTTCTCTCGGAACAATGTAGTGTGACGCCGGATATATGGCCACATGGCCAAGCGTACCTTTAACTTCACCGGTGACTGCATGTATCTCGGTTATGCGATCCACCTCATCGCCAAAAAACTCCACCCTGATTATGACCTCATCTGAGTACGCAGGGCACACCTCTATAACGTCGCCGCGAACACGGAACTTGTTTCTCACAAGGTTCATATCGTTGCGTTCATACTGCATGTTAACAAGCTGCTTTATGACGTCATCTCTTTCCTTTTTCATTCCAGGACGAAGGGAAATAACCATTGTACGGTAATCTATAGGGTCGCCGAGTGAATAAATGCAGGATACCGATGCCACAATTATAACATCCCTCCGCTCAGAAAGGGCCGCTGTTGCTGAATGGCGGAGTTTTTCTATCTCATCATTGATATCGCTCGTCTTTTCAATATAGGTATCTGTGCTTGCAATGTAAGCCTCCGGCTGATAATAGTCATAGTAGGACACAAAATACTCAAC
>CAZNVF010000128.1:0-3964 GCA_964576395.1 uncultured Oscillospiraceae bacterium | reverse complement strand
CTGTACTTTATCTGCTTATTCAATGGTTTTGCAAACATCTATCCATTCAGAATAGCTGGAGGTATCTTCAAGCTGTTTTATGGTAAGTTTTACAGCGCTGTTGCTGCTGCCGGCAGCAGGGTAGATAGTGTCGAAACGTTTTAGCGATTCGTCAAGATATATTTTTACACTATCTTTAACTTTAAATGGGCAAACACCTCCAGGAGCATGCCCAATACATTCTTCAACCTTATCAAAGGGAATCATCTTTGCCTTTTCGTGAAATTGATTTTTATATTTTGAGTTATCAATTTTAGTATCTCCGGCTGTAACTATAAGTATTGGGCCGTCATTCAGAAAAAACGACATGGTTTTAGCAATTCTTGCGGGTTCAACACCAACTGCCGCGGCTGCAAGTTCAACCGTCGCGCTTGAAACATCAAAGCTGAGAACAAGTTCTTCCATGTCAAGATGTTTAAAATATTCTTTAACACTTTCAAAAGACAAGTTTTTTCACTCCTTTTCAGTAGTTTTACTTTTTGAATTTTCTGAGATTTGTACTATTATTATTGCAATGAACATAAGGGTACAACCCAACAATTCTCTAAAAGTAGGTATTTGATGAAGAAGTATAGCTCCAGCAATTACAGCAAAAACGGATTCAAGGCTCATAATGATAGAAGCTATGCTAGGATCAGTCCACTTTTGACCTATTATTTGAAGAGTGTAACCGACGCCGCCCGAAAGCGCTCCAGCGTAAAGAATGGGGAGCCACGCATCAAGAATGCTTGAAATAGATGGTCTGTCTACTACAACAATGGCAAAAAGAGAAATCATCCCGGCCACAAGAAACTGAATGCATGAAAGTTTTACACCGTCAACATTTACCGCAAAGTGGTCTACGACCATAATATGTACAGAATAGCCGATGGCACCAAGAAAGACTATAAAATCTCCATAACTTACGGAAAAGTTTTTATTCATGCATAGAAAATAAAGCCCTGCAATAGCAAGAAGTGAGCAAAACCAAATTAGTTTAGGCGGTTTACGCTTGAAAATAAGTCCAAAAAATGGTACTATAAGCACATATAAAACGGAAATAAACCCAGCTTTACCTACAGTGGTCTGAGCTATTCCGTACTGCTGGATAGTTGTGGCGGCAAAAACTGCAAACCCGCAGCAAATACCGCCAAATAAAAGGTTTTTCTTTTCAGAATCAGTAATTTTTTTGTAAGTACCGTTTTTCTTTTTTATATTATCAAAAATAATGACGGCAGGGATCAAAACAACTCCCGCGATTATACATCTTATGCCGTTAAAGGTCAACGGCTTTACATAATCCATTCCAGAACTTTGTGCCACAAAAGCACAGCCCCAAATAAGGGCCGCTATAATAAGCAAGATATTTCCAAGTAAAGTTTTGTTTTTCATAGCTACCTCAATAAAACAATATATTTTATTATTTTACTACAAAACCGAAAAAAATAGTTTTTTATTGAAAAAGGTATTTATATAATATGTACTGTTAAATAAAGTATGAATTTATGAAAGAGGGAAGAGCCGTGGTATATATAGTGGCTACAATAATAGGCTATCTTTTTGGGTGCGTAAATATGGCTAATATTCTTTCAAAAAGCCGTGGCATAGACATAAAATCGGTGGGCTCTAACAATGCTGGGGCTTCAAATGTATTCATATCAGTTGGTAAGTCGTTTGGCGTTGCAGTTGGCGTTTTTGATATACTGAAAGCTTTTTGCGCTGCGCAACTAATTGAACTTCTTTTGCCAAATGTATCGGAAGCTGCATTAATCGCCGGAGCGATGGCTGTGGTAGGGCATATATTTCCTTTTTGGATGAAGTTTTCTGGAGGAAAGGGCCTTGCTCCTTTTATAGGTACTGTACTCTTTGTCGATTGGAAAATATTTATTGTATTTGCAGTGATTATTGCAGCGGTAACTTTGATAACAAAATATATAGCAATAGGAACCCTTATAATAATATTTTTTATGCCAATATATTTGGTAATTTCAAAATATAGTTTTACCTCAGTTTTAATTTTTGTGTTGTTATTTATTCTAATGCTTTTCAAACATACAGATAATATTAAAAGATTAATAAGGGGTGAAGAAATAGGCCTTGATGGAAAGACAAGAAAAGATAAAGTTGGATAAGAAAACGACGAGAGTGTTTGTTCGCCGTTTTCTTTATGAATTTCATTTATAAATTATAACTCGATCACAAGTATTCCCTCATTTTCCATTTCCAGAGAAGAAACTGTTTTTCCATCAATAAATTCAAAACAGCCGCTGTTAGAGTCGCCATCACATATGGAATTTATAAGTAATGTATGCTTACAGACAAGCTTAGCCTGTTCGGCATATTCATTTTGCTATTAAGCTATCGGTATCATAGTTCCAATATAGTAAGTTGAAACCTTGAAGGAATGCCTCGCCAAAGCAAACTAAATCGGTGCCTTCAGCTTTGGCAAGGCCCGTAAATTCAAAGATTTTATTAAGATTATACTCAGTGTTTTCATTTATAAACTTTGCGGATGCAAGAGTAATTTTCACATTTTTCACCCGAATTTATTTATAAATTTTTGCCTTGCAGCAAAGGCGCCCTTTTTTTGTTTCACGTTCAAGGCTAGAATATATGAATTTTCCATATCCCCGGACTGTAATAATATCATTTTTCTGAGGATGATAGTCGGCATTTATGACGAAAGTTCCTCCAACTAAAACTTTTTCATGTTCAACAAGATTTCGGCTTTCACTGCGGGAAAGTTTATATATAGCAGAGACAATGGAATCAAGCCGTTCAGAGGCAATAACAAATTCGCTTTCTATTGGAATTGGTATTATTTCTTTCGGAATCCCCTCGATAATTGAGCACCGCACAGAAGTGTGTTTAACGGCGGCAAGATTGTCACATATATATTTGGCAATATTCTCAAGGCAGACAACATATGCACAGTTATTTTTGACAAGAAGGTCACCGAAAGTGCTACGTCTTATTCCAAGTGACATTATGGAACCAAGAAAATCACGATGAGAAAGTTTGTCACAAAATTTTGCGGACTCTGGCTCTATTTTTACAAAAGAGAGTGGTGGATAGAAAATGTATCCGCAAAAATCCTCTGAACCAAAAATGGCAATAACTTTTTCAGCATTTTCGTATCCGCCGTCAAAATAGTAAGGGACATCTTTTACAGATGCCTTTAAAATTGCCTGTTCAGCCGGAGACAGGAACTCTGTAAAAGCATACATTCCATTCAAACAGCAGCGGGAAGCAAGCTCTTCAAAACGTTTTTTTGCAAAGTTTTCGTCAGAAGTCAATTTGTTCACCACCACCAGTAGATTGATTTTATGATATCATATTTAAAATTTTAAGTCAATTGCAAAGGTAAAACCAATGAAATATAAACTGATAAAAAGTAAAAGAAAAACAATAGAAATGAGCATAAACGATGAACTTGAAATTATTGTTCGTGCCCCACAAAACATGAACGAGCATGCAATAGATGCTTTTGTCCAAAGGCATAGTGTATGGGTAGAAAAACACATGGTGCTCAAAAAAGAAAGTCTCGGGAAAAATAAAGCTTTTGAGTACGATGAGAAAAATATAAGAAAAAATGCTTCGCAGTACCTTACAAAAAGAACTGAATATTTTTCTAAAATTATGGGTCTAAAATTTGAAGGAATAAAAATAACTTCCGCCAAAAAGCGTTTTGGAAGCTGTAGCTCAAAAAACTCTATTTGTTACTCATGGAGGCTTATGCTTTATCCAAAAGAGGCCATAGACTATGTAGTTGTTCATGAACTAGCGCATATAGTGTATAAAAATCATGGCAAGGAATTTTATGCACTTATTGAAAAATACCTGCCAGATTATAAAGAGCGTGAAAAACTGCTTAGATAAAAAACGCAGGAAAAGAATTTTCCTGCGTTTTTTATTTTAATAATTTTCTGCTTTTAGTTCAAAATAG
>CAZNVF010000127.1:0-3965 GCA_964576395.1 uncultured Oscillospiraceae bacterium | reverse complement strand
TGAAGTAACTTTGGTATCTCCCGTAAGACCGGTACCAAGAGTTACGTTATACTCAACTGCAACTGTAATTTTTACAGATACCGAACCGGAAATCTCTATTTTATCAGAAATATCTTCCAAATTACTATTCGTTGTTGCCTCCTGCACTAAATTAAAAAGAGAATCGGTAGGAGCTGTTATATTGGATTTTGCTTTAAAAACTAAAGTATAAATTGTACCCTTATTTATTTGCTGTCCTTCGCTTGTAGTGTCTACAAAAGATACAGAATAAAATGAGCCATCTTTGTCAGTTTTTAAGTTGCTAATCTGAGCTGCAGCACACGCTGTTCCAACAGTAGAGCTTTCAAGTTCAAATAAATCAGAATCGAAATACAGATTATACTCAAACTGTATAATATCAGCCATATCCGCATCTGTGCTTATTGTAAATGTTATGTCATCACCGGCGCTCAGTTCCGTTTTATTCGCTTCGCATATAATTTTCGCGAAAGCGGATATGGATATGTTAAGTATCATAACCAGCGCAAGCGCTAAAGATATTGTTTTTTTCATTTATATTCCCTCCTTTATTCTTCTACAGGGAAAGTTGTTATCTTCCCGTTATGGTATGCATATACATACGTCGCATCAACAGAATTCACCTTTCCATTTCCGTCAACATCAGCCGCGCGCATCTGCTCTTCAGTAAAGGTTGTTTTTCCGTTATGGTAGGCATATACCAGCATTGCGTCAACAGAATTTACTTTTCCGTCTCCGTTGACATCCCCATAGACAACCGAATCTTCCACAACAATCTTGGCTGTAGCCGGGGCTAAGGCCGCGTCTTCAGTCTTTGCGTCGACATCGCTTGCCATTAAATAATAAGTTCCTGCGGTTTCAGGAAGAGCCACAACGTATGAGCCTTCTCCCTCCACTGTAATGCTGACATCTACCTTGTTCCAATTTTTATCATAAAGTGCAACTGTAGTCTCACCTGTGTAAGGAGACACCGGAGTCTCGCTCCCATCCCATGCAGCGGAGGTTGCGGTGCTGAGTGTTTTCACAGTAAGTTCCGTTCCCGCGCTGGCAGTATATTCATCCCGGTCAAAGCAAAGAAACGCGCCTTCATTCCAAAAAGACCAGTTTGTAAACATTGCTAAATCTATTCTGTCACCATCAGAAAGAAGAATATAGTCCGCTGTCGCGCCCCAGCCTTCGCTCATTAAGGGGTACCTGTGGTTGCGATAATACATAAGGTTTTCATCATGTCCCCAAAAATTACTCATGTATAGGGACGTTGCACTCCCCGTTATATAAAGGGCGCTGTTATGTATATTATAACCATAATCATTATTATACGATGTATACGCAAGATCTTCATCAAAATAATATACATCTTTATCTTCAATAAGTCCAACGACGCCTGAATCGCCTTTACCGCAATCCTCTTCATCAAGGCCCATGTAATAGCGCTCCAAAAGGTAGATATAAAGATGAAGCAACGTAGGCCGCTCCACAACATCGACGCCAGTATAGTCGCCTTGGCCATCCTCGGTACTATAGCGGTAAAAGTCTTGCAGCTCATATTTCTCAAGATCAAAATATGGAACGGTAACTTCAAGGTTCGCGAGCGGCACGTTCCCTTCTCCCATAATTGGTATACCGTCGTTTGAAATTGTTACGGTGACCGTAACGCTCTTTGCGGGAGTTTCATCGTACCCATACGACGATGAAAGCTCATCACCTGCGGCTGAAATATTCATTCCAGAGAACGGGGAAAACACGAACAAACACGCGAGAAACAAAACCAAAATTTTCTTTTTCATACTCCTATACCTCTTTCTTTCAAATTTTTCGTTTTTCACTTATTATTTTTCAGTTATGAAAATTTTTGCTGCCATTCTTATTTAAGGTTATCAGACTTTTTATGTAAATTTTGTTCTCCATTATTTAAAATTTTATGTTTAGACTTTTTTGGTGATTTTAGCCCGGCTCTTTCCAAAACTCTTGGCCAAGGCCCAAAACGCATTTTTAAACAAACAAAACCTACAAATTCCTGTTTTGTCGGTGCCTTGCCAAGTTCCTTTGCTTTATCTCGAAGCAACTGTAGTAATTCATCGTCACTTGCATTGCGGTTGTTTTTGCTGAACTCTTCTTCAAGAAGTCTTCTTTCTTTATCCAGCCGACGTTTTTCTTCGCGAAAATATATGTCATTTTCATTTGATTTTAGCTTTGCCATTTACTTGTTTTCTATTTCTCCTTTATATAACAAGAAAGCTCCAATAACCAAAGGATTATTGGAACTTTCTTGTACTTTCTTCCGACCGTACAATTTGTAACCCTTCGGTATTAATCATCACTAACTTCTGGCTCATACATCGTGAAAGCGCGTATTCCGTTTTCAATTAATTTCTCTATTTTCTAAGTTTTCCAATAACCAACTTGTTCCATATGAAAGGCTATTTTGGCAGTCTTAACGGGGAACACAACGTGAATATATGTTGGCAAAGCTTTTTACTTTCCCGGTGGGAAAGTAAAAGAAGGGTACCCTTCTTTGCTTTTTTTAATTATAACACTAAGTTTAGAAATATTCGAGTCCTTTTTTGCTATCTTTATCCATAATACCAAAAAATTCTACAAGCGCTATGCATCGAACCTTACATGTATAAATAAGTATAAGCCCGCTCACGTTTATTCCTGTAGCAAACGAACCCGTGTTTTTGGGTTTTCTCGGCGTTAGCATAGTACAATAATCTTTGGGAAAGCCTTACGTATAATACGATAAAGCATACGCTTAATTCCTACCCGAAAGCAATAAAAAACTCTGTAAAGGCTTTTGCCAATACATAGTTTTTATACGTTTTTTGAGATCACAGCACCAAAGACGGGGCAGAATATGTTCTTGATCCCAATTCACTATTCAGCATATATAAGCTGCGAGCGTCATCCCCAAAGAGCTCCATTTTAGTGATAAGATCCATAGAATTTTTCTCTTCTTCGCACTGCTCTTTAATAAACCAATCTAAAAACTGTGTTGTGCGAAAATCTTTTTCATTTTGAGCAGCTTCATAGATGGTATTAATCAGTGAAGTTACATATTTTTCATGCTCCAAACCCGCTTCCAGTGGATCTAGAATAGTTTCAAAAGTTTTATCCGGTTTCGCAATAGCCTCAAGGGTGACCTTCTCCCCGTTGTTCTGCAAATACTGGTACATCAGCATAGCATGATCCTGTTCTTCTTTTGCCTGGATCTCATACCAATTGGCAAATCCATCCAAGCCTTTCTGCGTATAGAAATTTGCCATATCAAGATATAGATACGCAGAATAGAACTCCTTATTTATCTGGTTGTTCAACAGTTCAGAAACTTTCTTATTCATAATTTGCTCCTTTTGTAAAAATTTATAGATTTTATATGTATTGGCTGAACAATTCGCCATAAATAGTTACAACTTATAATATATTATACTTCTTTATTACTTGCATGTCAAGGCAAAAATACCCCCCATGCACCTTCTTCAACGCCAAATATTGTAACGATTTCTTATTATCCCATTTTAATAATATAATAACGTTCGTACCGATAAAAGTTGATGTCCGTGTCCACCGCGTGGGTGAACTTCTCAATGTTTTGTATAGTGTAGTCGCCCGTTTCCGCCGTTGACATTTGCTGAAAAAACGGGTATACTTTTTTCAAAAGGTACGGCAGAGGGAATCGTTTTGGACGTGCGGCTTGGGGTTTTAACATCGGGCGCCTTCGAGGTACTTTTTTTACTTATGTATGCGCTACTTACCCACAAAGTTTTATATTTACTATCTGGAACAGCTTCAACAACATAAACTGTTCCGTCTATAAATTTTGAAAATTTAACAAATGGAGCGGGATTATTTTTTCTGTCCATTGAAGAAGTACTGTAAGCTTGTTGCCCAGTGTCGGTTACAAGCTCCGCGTTATCATAATTTTCAAGCACCCACGGAATACGCGC
>CAZNVF010000126.1:1448-4007 GCA_964576395.1 uncultured Oscillospiraceae bacterium | reverse complement strand
CGTTATCATAATTTTCAAGCACCCACGGAATACGCGCTACGTCGTTACACAGCCGCAAAGCGTAAACGCCATGACGATGCCTATTCTCCGGGAAAAGAGCTGGTCTCAGGCCAGACAAAGCTGTCACAGTTTACAGCAAAAAAATAAAATCGATATACCCTGATGTTCCTGTTATAATCGGAGGGATTGAAGCTTCACTACGGCGGTTTGCCCATTATGATTAATGGGCAAACAAAGTAATGCCATCGGTTCTTTTGGATTCAGGCGCAGACCTTCTCTCTTTCGGTATGGGTGAAAAACAGACCATTGAGATTGCCGAAAGGTTTAACAACGGTGAACCGATGTCTTCCCTTCGGGATATTCGCGGCACATGCTACCTTGTATCAGTGAATGAATATGAACCCGGTCCTGCCGTAGAATGCCCTAGCTTTGAAAAAGTTTGTGAAAGCAAAAAGGACTATGCAATTGCCTGCCGCAAGCAACAAGACGAACAGGACCACATTCGCGGGAAAAAGGTCATTCAGCGCCACGGCAAAATGACGCTTGTTCAAAGCCCACCGGTACCTGCCCTTTCGCGCGAAGAGCTGGACGAGGTTTTTGATCTGCCCTATATGAGGAATTACCACCCCATGTATGAAAAACAATGTGGCGTTCCAGCTATTGAGGAAGTTCTTTTTTCTATAACCCACAACCGCAGCTGTTTCGGTGGGTACAATTTCTGTGCTTTGGCGTTCCACCAAGGCAGATTCGTTACATCAAGGAGCAAAGAATCTATCTTGCGTGAGACAAATATTTTGATAAATGACCCGCGCTTCAAAGGGTATATCCATGATGTAGGAGGCCCTTCGGCGGATTTTAGAGGCCCTTCGTGTGAAAAACAGATCAAATATGGGCTTTGCCCCGGAAAGAAATGCCTTGCTCCCACACCCTGCCCAAACCTTATTGTGGATCATAGCGAATATTTGGATATACTTAGAGAACTTCGCAGCCTTCCGAGGGTCAAAGCGGTGTTTATCCACTCAGGTAGACGCTATCATATTATGGCCGATAAAGACGGCTCGTTTTTCAAGGATCTTGTAAAATATCACGTCAGTGGTCACCTTAAGGTCGCGCCAGAACATTGCAGCGCCCCGGTTCTCGACTGCATGGGAAATCCCTATATAGATACCTATGTAAAATTTCAAAACCGCTTTATGGAACTTACACGTTCAGCTAAAAAAAGAGCAGTACCTTGTCCCCTATCTTATGTCCTCGCATCCAGGGAGTACTCTTAAAGACGCCGTTGCAGTGGCTCAATTCTTAAAGAAAAACCATCTTCGTCCAGAACAGGTCCAGAATTTTTACCCCACGTCTGGAACAGTTTCTATCTGCATGTTCTATACTGGACTTGACCCCTACACTATGAAAGAAGTATATGTTCCTACTTCTTCTGAAGATAAAGCTATGTAGCGGGCACTTTTACAATATTATATTCCGGAAAATGCGGACACAGTCCGCAAGGCTTTGCATAAAATTCACAGAGACGACTTTATAAGAAGCGGCGAAGAATGCCTTGTTCGCAGCGATTTTAGAATGAAAAATATGGTTAAAAAAACGGCCGTTATTTTATGAAGGATTCGGGAAAGAATAAGAAAGTGGATAATAAAGCAAGGAAGGCAAAGCACAGATGATATTTTTCAACGCGGTTTTTGGCCTTATGATTGCTGGCGCAGCATTTTATGGTCTGTTCCTCGGCGGATGTATGCAAAATCCAAACCACAAGCATAATATTCTTTCGTACTACACGAATATGAGCAACCTTGTTGTGCTCATCTTTCAAATTCTGGTGCTCATTTCTCTTTTTAAACCGGAGGGGCGGCTCTACACAATTATACAAAACGGAACCCTTCAGTTCTGCATAATGAATATGATATTCATTACATTTCTTGTTTATCACTACATCCTTTACCCCGCAATTATAATAAAGCAGGAAGCTCTGACCGACACTGAAAAGGAAAGTGGAAAACTCACCCCAAACAACATATGCGTCCACTACATTGTTCCGCTTGGCTCCGTACTTTATTGGCTCATCTTTGCAGATAAAAATATAACCTTTTGGAGCACAGTCATTTGGCTTGCAATACCAATGGCATATTTTGTTTATATTCTTATTCGTGCCATGCTCAAAATAAATATTTATGGAAAAAACACTCCCTACCCTTATTTCTTTATCGATAAAAATCTTATAGGCACCAAAAATTTTCTTAAAAGTGCAGCGGCCTGTTTTGGTGTGTTTTTTGGCCTAGGCTGTATAACATTTATTGTGAGCCTTATTTTTAGATAACGCAAAAGCAGGAGGGCTTCTGCCCCCTGCTTTATGAACTTTATTCTTTTCGGTAAAGCAAAAGTTTTTTCATAAAGAAATTCCAGAAAAGGACTATTACCGCGGCTACTGCCTTTGAAAACATATAATACCAAAACAGCTTTTCCGTAAAAAGCCACATTAAAACCTCTGTTATTCCAAGGCCTATAACTGTTATTACTGTAAACACAGCAAACTCTTTTATTTTTTCTTTCCCC
>CAZNVF010000126.1:0-1438 GCA_964576395.1 uncultured Oscillospiraceae bacterium | reverse complement strand
TGAAAGGGCAAAGTTTACACAAAGGCCAAAAATAAATGACAGAGCACCCGAAACAAGATAATGTATTCCTATTTCTGTGATCACATAAAGCATTGCTGAGTCCGCTAGGAAAGAAGCGCCACCAACAAAAAGATAACGTAAGAGCTGTAAAAAAGTATCATCAGTGTTTTCAAAAAGTATAGCTTTAAAATCGCTTTTTTTTAATAATTCAAAAAATTTTTTCACAATATATTTCCTTTTTATTATTGCCACAACATTTTACAGCTTCTATTTTATAATTTTTGTACTGCAAAATCAAGTGCCGCTTGTAGGAGGTCTTTTTAGTGGAACGGCTTGACAAAATAATCTCTTCGAGAACGGTTCTCTCCCGTAAGGAGGTAAAAGCCCTGATTTCAGGCGGAAAGGTCTTAGTAAAGGGGTCCACCATAAGGTTTCCGGACTATAAGGTGTCCGAAAATGATGAAATTGTTCTTAATGGCAAGAAAATCAGTGAAAAAACACACCTATATATTGTATTAAACAAACCTAAGGGATACGTTTCTGCCACTGAGAATCCAAGTCAAAAAACCGTTGTCGATCTCGTTCCGCCGGAACTTTTACGAAAGGGGCTTTTTCCTGCAGGAAGGCTCGATAAAGATACAACCGGTCTTATGATAATAACCGATGACGGTGAATTTGCTCATGATATACTTTCACCCAATAAGCATGTTGCAAAATCTTATGCCGTTACCATTGACTTTCCCATAACGGAAGAGATGAAGGCTGGATTTGAAAACGGGGTGGCCCTAATTGATGGGATCACTAAGCCCTCCTCTTTTAAAATCACAGGAGAGTGCACCTGTGACGTTACCCTTTCAGAGGGGCGGTACCACCAGATAAAAAGAATGTTCGGATGTTTTGGCGCAAAGGTGATAAAACTTCATAGATTCTCCATAGGAGGCTTCAAACTTCCAAACGACTTGCCCGAAGGACATTGTCGCGAGCTTTTGCCAAAAGAGCTTGATATGATAAAAATGAGAGTTTAAAATAAGCGTACATACTCAATTCGTTCAAATTATATATAAGACAGCCGAAATAAGGTGAAAAAATGATACTTTATACAGTTATCCCCTGCTACAACGAGGAAAAGATCCTTGATGAAACAATGAGAGCCCTTTCCGCCAAATATTCTTCTTTAGTTGAAAAAGGGCTCATTTCATCAGATAGCAAAGTGCTTTTTGTGGACGATGGCTCGAATGACAGAACCTGGGAAATGATATCCGGATTCCACAAAAAAAGTTCTATGTTTTGTGGAGTAAAACTGAGCCGCAACCGTGGCCACCAAAACGCTCTTTTTGCCGGTCTTATGGCCGCTGTTGAGCACTGTGATGCGGCAATTTCCATAGATGCCGACCTTCAGGATGACTTAGACACCATTGATAAAATGATAGAAAAGTAT
>CAZNVF010000125.1:0-4040 GCA_964576395.1 uncultured Oscillospiraceae bacterium | reverse complement strand
GTGAGAAGATCAGCGTGAGTATGACAGAACTTCTTGATTTTGAATATGTAACGGACCCTGAAACTAAAATTAAAGTTACAACGGCTGACGGAGAGAAAATTGAGGTTCGGCTGAAAGATTACGCAGTAAAGGAATAAACTAAAAATCCCAGCTGTTTAATGGCTGGGATTTTTAATTATTTGAAATATTTCATTTGAAAGGGCTATCAGCGCCGCAAGATTTGGTAACACCATGAGCCCGTTAAATATATCGGAAAGGTTCCATACCATTGGAAGGCTGACAACGGAACCAACTACAGAACATAAACAAAACAAAAGTCGGTACATTATTATGATTTTTTTGTCCCTGCATATAAAGCTTATTGCTTTTTCACCATAAAATGCCCAGCCAATAACTGCAGCTAGAGCAAAAAGAAACATGGATACTGCGAGAAAACTGATTCCGAATTTTCCAAGGTAAATACCAAAAACTTCAGTAGTGCTGTTTTCGTTTATACTTGTAATACCTGATGAAAGTATAACAAGCGCTGTAAGAGTGCATACAAAAATAGTATCTATAAAAACCTCAATTATGCCCCAACAGCCCTGCACCGCAGGGTCTTTCTCATTGCTTTCTGCGTGAGCAAGAGAGGCAGAACCCATACCTGCCTCATGTGTGAAGGTTCCTTTTGCTATTCCGGTGCGAATAGCGTTTGAAACCAGAAGCCCAGTGACCCCGCCACCGGCAGAGATTGGGCTGAAAGCGTCCAAAAAAATCGAAGCAAAAGCCCCTGGAATGTTTTCTTTACAGATGAAAAGAAGTTCGCCGCAGCCAACAATGTAAAAAGCCGCCATAAGCGGCACCAAAAAAGAAGCGGTTTTTGTAACTGCTTTTGTTCCTTTAAACAATACAGCAGCAGTTAGTACCGCAATAACGGTACCAATGATGATTTTTGGCAAATTGAAAGTTTCCAAACATATAACGGCGGCGGCATTTGCCTGCACCATATTACCGGAGCCAAAAGAGGCTAGCACGCAAAAAACTGCCCAAAGGGCAGCAAATTTTCTTGAGCCGAAAGCCTTTTCAATATAAACCAGTGCGCCGTCTCCTTGATTACGGAACTTTACAGCAAGCGCGGCTTCTGCAAATTTGAGCATCATTCCGAAAAAAGCTCCTATCCACATCCAAAAAACTGCCCCTGGACCGCCAATTGTTATGGCGGCGGCTACGCCAACAATGTTTCCTGTTCCAACCGTGGCGCCAAGCGCTGTTGCCATTGCCTCAAATGCGCTTTTGTCACGCTTTTTAAAAAGATCTGCCACGGTCGCTTTGAGAACAAAAGCAAATTTTCTTATTTGAAAAAAACCGCTCCTTATTGTAAAAAAGGCTCCCGTTCCTAAAATAAGTACTAAGAGAGCCGGCCCCCAGACAAATTCTGCTGCCTTACCTATTATAAACTCCAATTTTTCCAAAACTAAAACACCTCTTAGAGAAAGCTACGCTGAAAAACCAAAATATATTCTTTGTAGTAAACCATTTTTCACATGCCTCAATAAAAGGAAAGCTATGTAAAATTAAAAAACTGATTTTTCACTTGTTTGATTTTGAAAATGTGGATTTATTAAAAATTCCACGCTTTTAAATGATGTTCCAAATAATATTAAACATATTTGGTTACGAAAGCTTTATAAATTTCACACAATTGAAGTTTAAAATGTAACTTATAAACAGGCAGTCATACCATAATAAAAAAGCCGGTGCTCAGAATAAGCACCGGCTTAGCCTTATTATCCTTTTATTTTTTCTGCAATTTTTTCAAGGTCAGAGAGGTTGTCAGCTACAAAAACATTCCCGTCACCGGCGACATTTTTTACAGCGGTAAAAAGGTCTTTGTCTTTGCCAAGAATCACAAAACAGTCGAAACCATCATCAACGGCAAGTTTGAGTGCCTCATAAAATCTAATGGCGTTTACTTGCTGCTTTGCAAAATAGTCGGAAGGAAGTATCATATTATCGACTTTTTTACCGTATAAAGTTGAATAAAGGTCAACAGTGAGTTTGTTATGCGTAAGTGGACGCAGAGCATCTTGAAGTTTTGCAACATACGGAAAAACCATCATAGAATGCAGTGGAAGTGAATCTCGAAGCTTTGCAGGCTGTACTTTATGCTTTGTAAGTTCAGTAAGCACGGTTTTAAGTCCTTCTTCATCGCCGATGATAACGGTCTGCTCTGCGGCTTCAACAGCTGTCATTTGAACAAAACCGGCCATGCATTTGTCAGAAGCAAGACTGACAAATTCGTGCTTTACATTGCGAAGACGATATGTATCAAGTTTTCCGGCAGCTACGGCCTCTTTTCTCATATCGCGGTAAGCATTTGCGGCAACAAGGCCATCATCAACGGAAAATACCCCGCCGGCTGTCATTGCGGTTATTTCACCGGCACTGTAGCCAATTAGGGCATCAGGCGGTGGAAGTAACTCCTTTGCAGATTCATAAAGAGCAAGCTCGTGCATAAACTGAAGCTGGAAAGAGACCTCAGGATCGGTGACCTCCGCAGCCTTTCCCTTGGATGAAAGCAAAGCGGCGTCCGTACCTATTGCCTTGGAACCCTTGGCATAAATTTCTTTGCAAGTTTCAGAACAGTCACAAATGCCTTTCCCTATCCCGGCATGGGTGCATCCGTAACCAGGAAATATAAAAGCTATTTTTTTCAAAAGCGTGAACCTCCATCAGAAGTAATCTAATCAATAATATATCATAAAATTCAATAGGTTTCAACGAAAACAACGGAATAGAAAATAAAAATATGATGAAAAAATATTGACAAGGCAAAATCTTTTGGTTATGCTTAGTAAAGACAAAATATAGACGGTGGTTTATCCCGTCATTTTACAGGAGGTTTTATTCAATGGTATTTGATAAAGTAAGAGAAATCCTTTGTGATCAGCTTGATATTGCAGAAGAGGATGTCACCCTTGATTCCAATATTGTTGAGGATTTCGGAGCAGATTCCCTCGACCTCGTGGATTTTGTAATGTCCCTTGAAGAAGAGTTTGACAAAGAGATCCCCGATGAAGATATCGAGAACATCAAAACAGTTGGTGATATTGTTTCCTATATCGAAAATTCCATCTAATAGATAATTTTAAGGAATAACGAATTTGAAAATAGCGGAACAGTCTGTTCCGTTATTTTCGTTTTCAAACATAACAAGGAGTGAATAGAATGGTAGAACAGAAAAAAATGGTAGAGGCAATAACCTCCATGGAGGATGATTTTGCCCAGTGGTATACTGATGTTGTAAAAAAAGCAGAGCTTGTTGATTACTCAAGCGTCCGCGGTTGTATGATTTTGAGGCCCTACGGCTATGCCATTTGGGAGAATATTCAGAAGATTTTTGACGCTCGTTTTAAAGAAACGGGTCATGAAAACGTCTATATGCCAATGTTCATTCCTGAAAGCCTTTTGCAGAAAGAAAAGGACCATATCGAGGGTTTTGCGCCGGAGGTTGCATGGGTGACCATTGGCGGCGGCGAACAACTTCAGGAAAGAATGTGCGTCCGCCCCACATCTGAAACGCTTTTCTGTGACCACTATGCAAGAGTTATAAAATCTTACCGCGACCTGCCTAAGCTATATAACCAGTGGTGCAATATCGTCCGCTGGGAAAAGACCACCCGCCCCTTCTTACGCACCATGGAATTCCTCTGGCAGGAGGGCCATACTATGCACGAAACAGCAGAGGAGGCCATTGCCGAAACTGAGCGGATGCTCAATATATATGCGGACGTCTGCGAGAACAATTTTGCAATACCAATGGTAAAAGGGCAAAAGACCGAAAAGGAGAAATTTGCCGGTGCGGAGGCAACTTATACAATTGAAGCTATGATGCACGACGGAAAATCTCTTCAGGCCGGAACTTCACATTATTTTGGGGATGGATTTGCAAAGGCGTTTAATGTCCAATACACCGGCCGCGACAACCAGCTTCATACGCCTTTTGAAACCTCTTGGGGCGTTACTACCCGTCTTATTGGTGCTATCATTATGACTCACGG
>CAZNVF010000124.1:0-4059 GCA_964576395.1 uncultured Oscillospiraceae bacterium | reverse complement strand
CCGGCGTGGCCTCTGAACGTTCTGGTCGGAGCAAACTCACCGAGTTTGTGTCCAACCATATCTTCAGTAACATAGACCGGAACATGTTTGCGTCCGTCATGCACCGCAAAGGTGTGTCCTACGAAATCAGGGAAGATCGTGGACGAACGGCTCCAGGTTTTGAGAACCCTTTTCTCACCATTTTTGTTCATCTCGCGAACTCTTGCAAGAAGAACGGGCTGTACGAAAGGGCCTTTTTTAATACTTCTACTCATTGTTCCTGTGTGCCTCCTTCCCGATTATTTGCTGTTGCGGCGTTTTACGATAAACTTATCGGAACGCTGATGTTTCTTTCTGGTTTTATATCCAAGAGCAGGTTTGCCCCAAGGGGTTACAGGGCCTGGATGTCCAATTGGGGATTTACCCTCACCACCACCATGAGGATGGTCACAAGGGTTCATTACTGAACCACGGACGGTAGGTCTCCAGCCCATGTGGCGGCGGCGGCCCGCTTTACCATAGCTGACGTTAGCGTGATCAATGTTGCTGACCTGGCCAATTACAGCATAGCACTCGCTGGGAACATTGCGAAGTTCGCCGCTTGGAAGACGAATAAGGGCATATTTGCCTTCCTTTGCCATAAGCTGAGCCATGACACCCGCAGAACGTGCAAGCTGCGCGCCTTTTCCGGGGTAAAGCTCAATGTTGTGGATAAAGGTACCAACAGGAATGTTGGTAAGCGGAAGAGCGTTTCCTGCTACGATGTCCGCTTCCGGGCCGGAAACGACTTTGTCGCCCGGTTTTACACCATGAGGAGCAACGATATATCTCTTTTCGCCGTCTTCATACTGAACAAGAGCAATATAAGCGGAACGGTTCGGATCGTACTCAAGAGTGAGAACGTCCGCATTCATTCCAACTTTGTTACGTTTAAAATCAATAATACGGTATTTGGTTCTGTTACCGCCGCCACGATGACGAACGGTAATATGGCCGTAAGAGTTGCGACCGGAATGCTTCTTCATCGGCTCAAGAAGGCTGCGTTCCGGGGCCACCTTGGAAAGTCCAGAATAATCAATAGTGGACATATCACGACGACCGGGAGTAGTGGGCTTATAAAATTTAATAGCCATTCAGTCTTCCTCCTTACAGCATGCTCTCGAAGAACTCGATGCCCTTAGAATCCGCCTTAAGGGTTACGATCGCTTTCTTCCAGTCAGCAGTTTTGCCTACGTGAAGGCCCATTCTTTTAGAACGGCCGCGTACGTTGATGGTGTTAACTTTTGCGACTTTTACACCGAAAAGTTCTTCAACAGCTTTGGCAATTTCCTGCTTGTTTACTTTTTTCATAACACGGAAAGTGTATTTTTTCTGGCTGATTGCAGCCATGGAAGCTTCGGTGATGACCGGAGCAACAATTATATCCTGAGCGGTCTTCATCATTTGCCATACACCTCCTCAATTTTTTCAACAGCCTCTTTGGTAACTACGAAACTGTCATAGTTTAGAATGTCATATACATTCAATGTATTAACAAGAGTTGTTCTGACGCCGGGAATGTTGTTTGCGCTTCTAATAACATTTTCGTCCACAGATGGCATAACTACAAGAGCTTTGCCTGAAACTCCAACATTGCTGAGGGTTTTGACCATTGCTTTGGTCTTGATCTCTGCAAGCTCAAGTTTATCAAGGACTACCATTTCGCCCGCCGCAACCTTGCTGCTGAGAGCAGAGAGCATTGCAAGACGGCGAACTTTTCTGTTAAGGGAGAAGCGATATTTACGGGGCTTCGGGCCAAGCGCTACGCCGCCGTGCGCCCACTGAGGCGCCCTAATGGAACCTTGGCGCGCATGGCCGGTGCCTTTTTGTCTCCATGGCTTACGTCCACCGCCGCGAACTTCGGTTCTTGTCTTAGTGGACTGAGTTCCATGACGACGGTTTGCAAGATAATTAATAACCGCTGCATGCATTGCAACTGTGTTCGGCTCAATACCGAAAACGGATTCAGAAAGGGAAAGGGTACCGACTTCTTCACCGTTCATGTTTAAAACTTTGACGTCTGGCATGTCATTTCCTCCTTTCTTTACTTACGAGCAGATGCTTTCTGCGGGTTCTTGCTTATTACCTGTGTAGCAGTGTTCTTAACTTTCTGTTTCTTAACAGCAGCCATAACACTTACAATCGCGCCTTTTGGCCCAGGAATTGCACCCTTAATAGCAATGAGGTTGTTCTCAGGGTCGACCTTTACGACCTCAAGATTTTGTACCGTAGTACGGACAACACCCATGTGACCGGGGAGCTTTTTGCCTTTCATGACTCTGGAAGGATCGGAGCAGGCGCCAAGGGAACCCACATGACGTCCTACAGGGCCAGAACCATGAGTCTCGCGGAGACGACCGAAACCATAGCGTTTGATGGTACCGGCATACCCATGGCCTTTGCTCTTTGCCGCTACATCTACTTTTTCGCCTACAGCAAAGGCATCCGCTTTGACGATATCGCCCACATTCAAAACAGAGCAGTCGTCAAGCCTGAACTCGCGGAGATATTTCTTCGCGGCGACATCCGCTTTCGCAAAATGTCCTTTAAGCGGTTTAGTAAGGTGCTTATCGCTTACTTCGCCATATCCGAGCTGAACGGATTCATAACCGTCGTTTTCAAGAGTTTTCTTTTGAACAACGACACAAGGGCCGGCCTCTACGACCGTTACAGGAATTACTTTTCCTGCTTTATCAAAAAGCTGGGTCATGCCAACTTTTTTGCCCACGATTGCTTTTTTCATTTTTCTGCCTCCTTTGGTTATTGGTCGGTTTCATTTAAGAACCGACATGACCTGCGTACTGTCGTTTTCGATCTCAACTTTTAAAAATTAAAATTTGATCTCGATCTCGACTCCGGCAGGAAGCTCAAGACCAGTGAGAGCTTCAACAGTTTTATTAGAAGGTCTCAGAATGTCTATGAGTCTTTTGTGGGTACGAAGCTCAAACTGCTCGCGGCTGTCTTTGTATTTGTGTACAGCGCGCAGGATAGTTACGATCTCTTTCTCGGTCGGGAGCGGAATAGGACCGGAAACACGAGCGCCAGTGCGCTTTGCGGTTTCAACAATCTTCTCCGCCGCTTGGTCTACAAGCTGATGATCATAGCTTTTGAGTCTGATCCTGATTTTTTCTTTGACTGCCACTAAAATCGCCTCCTTAATTGATTCCCAATGACACGCAGTGGGGTGCGACCTTGTGAAACACTTACCACGCTACCGTGTGTTTCCAGCCTTATCATTAAAAAACGGAAACCCTTAAGCCCTTAAAAAGGTGCATAAGTATCTCCGGACATGCATAGCTACAGCCTATGGCCATAGCAACGCCATACAAGGCCCTTGCCGCGGCAGCTCATCACTGCAGCGACACAACATGGGTGTGCAGTATTTCTTGTCGCCCGGTTTAAAATCGGACATACTCGGCGGAAATTCCCCATCACACAGACGGCAACCTCCCGCTTCAACGCATATCTTGCGGACGCCAGGTGATATGCCTATGCATCCGCCTTGTGCAGTCACGCAAGAATTATTATATATATAAATAAAAGCTTTGTCAAGCCTTTATTCCGTTATTTTTGAAGATTTTTGCAATAAAATTTCGTCAGTTTCCACAAAGTTTTTATTTTGCACCCTTTTCCGGGTGTTCCGTCATTTTTTGCTCTGTTTTGCATTTAAATATAAACAAAAATTTTATGCTAAAATAAAATTGCCAACCAAAGGCTACGGCAAGGCTATTTATTATTTATATCGGAGGTGCTTAAAATGGCTATAGACAAACGTGGAAGGAAGCTTCCCAAAGGCATCAGGCAGCGTGGAAATAATTATGAGGGACGCATAACTTATAATTATAAAACCTATATTATTCATGGGGAAACTGTGACTGAAACTCAAAAGAAAATGAATGACCTGAAATACAAACTTATGCATGGTACTTTTATTGAAAACCCTCATCTGACTCTTGATGAGTGGTTCCGCGTTTGGCTTGAAGAATATAAAAGAAACCGTGTAAAAATAGGTACATATAATAGTTATAAAAGTTATTATTC
>CAZNVF010000123.1:0-4110 GCA_964576395.1 uncultured Oscillospiraceae bacterium | reverse complement strand
ACATCGAATACTACAATAACAAACGGTTACAGCGAAACTTAGGTGTTCTGACACCAATGGAGAAACACAACAATTATCTGGCAGTAGCATAAAACTGCCACCAGACCAAAATCTGATGGCAGAAAAAATTTATTTTTTCAATTGTCTACTTGACGGGAACCGGGCCAAACACCATTTCGGGTGTTTTTTTATATTCTTTAAACGCTGAACAGTAGATCGCAATATGTCGGAAAAGGCCAATATTCAGCAGAAACAATAGTTTCCAATTCATCTGCGGTAGTCCTGAGGCTACTCATTGATGTATGTAGTTCGTTACAAACAAAACGGGCCTTGGTAAGAGATTCCTCTATTTGTTTTACCATTTCAGCCTTTTCTTCAACGGCCCTGATCTTTTTGCTGAGCTCTGTTGTAAGCTTATCGATTTGTTCTACAAGTTCAACCTCGGGTGAATTTTCCACCGAAAGCCCAATGGCTTTTTTAACTGCAGCAGTCTCGGCAAGGGATCGTTCATAAGCAAGGCAGGCCGGAAGTATATCTTTTTTTGCCATATCGAGCATAGTGAGCGCTTCAATAGTAATCGCTTTGTTATAGTTATCAAGCATTATGTCTCTTCTGGAATGGACTTCGCTTTCAGTAAATATTTTGTGGCGCTTGAACAACTCTATGTTCTTCCTGTCAGTAAGGTGCTCTATTGCTTCCACTGCGGTTGATAGGTTAAGAAGCCCTCTGCGTTTTGCTTCCGCTACCCACTCTTCCGTATAGTTGTTGCCATTGAAAATTATGCGTTTGTGGTCGTGCACAGTTTCTGCAATAAGGTTGTCAACCTCTTTTGAAAAATCCTCCGCATTTTCAAGCCGTTCTGCAAAATCCGAAAGAGCGTCGGCCACAATGGTGTTTAGTATTATATTCGGCCCAGCTATAGAAAGGCTCGAACCAGGCATACGGAATTCAAATTTGTTCCCTGTAAAGGCAAAGGGAGAGGTACGGTTCCTGTCAGTTTTATCTTTCCAAAAAACTGGAACGGAAGACACCCCCGTGCCCATTTTTATTCCATTGCTGTGCACAAGGCCAGAACCTTCCTCAATGGAATTTAAAATATTGGTTATATCGTCCCCAAGAAACATTGAAACTATAGCTGGAGGCGCTTCAGAACCTCCAAGCCTACGGTCGTTGCCCGCTGTTGCAACAGAAAGTCTAAGCAGATCCTGATGTTCATCCACAGCTTTTATTACAGCGCAAACAAAAAGCAGAAACTGTTTATTGTTTTCGGGTTCTCTTCCGGGTTTTAAAAGGTTTTTACCCGTATCTGTTGAAAGAGCCCAGTTGTTGTGTTTTCCGCTTCCGTTTACCCCTTTAAAAGGTTTTTCATGAAGCAGGCATGCAAGACCATGGCGTTCCGCCACCTTTTTCATTATTTCCATGGTGAGCTGGTTGTGATCTGTAGCAACATTTACATTACTGTAGCCCGGAGCAAGCTCGTGCTGGCCCGGGGCCACCTCGTTATGCTCAGTTTTAGCATAAACGCCCAATTTCCAAAGTTCCATGTCAAGGTCATGCATGAAAGCAGAAACCCTTGGACGCAGCGCACCAAAATAGTGGTCCTCCATTTCCTGTCCTTTGGGCGGCTTTGAACCGAAAAGGGTTCGCCCTGTTATTACAAGATCCTTGCGCTGTTCATACTGTTTTCTGTCAATAAGAAAGTATTCCTGTTCGGCTCCGGCGGTGGCAAAAACTTTTTGTGTTTCAATATCTCCAAAAAGGCGGAGAATGCGAAGGGCCTGTTTGCACACGGCTTCAGTCGAACGCATCAGCGGTGTTTTTTTATCTAGCACTTCACCGCTGTAAGAACAGAAAACTGTTGGAATGCAAAGAGACCCGTCCTTTACAAATGCATAGGACGTAGGATCCCATGCAGTGTATCCCCTGGCTTCAAATGTGGCACGAAGACCCCCGGAAGGGAAACTTGAAGCGTCCGGTTCGCCTTTAATCAAGTTCTTTCCGGAAAAATTCATTACATAATTTCCATCTTTTGTAAGTGTTAGAAAGCTATCGTGCTTTTCCGCCGTAATTCCGGTCATGGGCTGGAACCAATGCGTATAGTGTGTGGCACCCTTTTCAATGGCCCAGTCTTTCATTGCGGAAGCGACCGCATTGGCTATTTCAGGCTCCATCTCGCCCCCGTTGTTGATAATATCTTTAAGACGGGTATACACATCTTCTGGAAGGCGCTGTCGCATGACCTCCGCGTTAAAGACCATGCTTCCAAAAATCTCTGGGATATCTGTCATACAATAACACCTCATTTCTGAAAAATATATTATATATACTATCAGTCGCTTACTTAGATGTCAATAAAGTGACAAAAATTTTGTTTAAAATCACAACAAATTTTTTTATTATGTTGACAAGCTGTTAAAGCACGTTTTATAATTATTATATATTGTAAATGTAACTTTGTAACCACGGAGGAAAGTATGAAAAACGAAACCATTCTCATCCTTGATTTTGGCGGTCAGTACCGTGAACTTATTGCAAGGCGCGTCCGCGAGTTTGGTGTTTATTCTGAGATCAAACCTTACACCATAACCGCTGAAGAAATTCGGGAAATTGGTCCTATAGGCATAATATTTACTGGTGGCCCGAACAGTGTTTACGGTGATGAGGCTCTTCACTGCGACCCTGAAATTTTTAAGCTTGGCATTCCTGTGCTCGGTATCTGCTACGGTGCTCAGCTTATGACACATATGCTCGGCGGCAAGGTGGAATCATGCAGTACCAGTGAATATGGCCAAACAAGAGTAAGTGTTAACAATCGCTTTGGCCTTTTTGACGGCCTTGCGGAAAAGCAACTCGTGCTCATGAGCCACACCGACCGCATTGTCGAAATGCCAGAGGGCTTTTCCGTGGCGGCTTCAACCGACGATTGCCCCTTTGCCGCTATTGTGAATGAAAAAATGGGGTTTGTTGGCACACAGTTTCATCCAGAAGTCAATGCCACTGAGCACGGCAATGCCATGCTCAAAAACTTCCTTCACAATTATTGCCACGCCGATTGCGGATACAATATGGATGATTTTATAAAATCCCAAGTTGAAGCTATACGTGCGCAGGTAGGCAATGAGAAGGTTATTCTTGGCCTTTCAGGCGGTGTGGATTCCGCCGTATGCGCCGCCCTTCTTGCTAAAGCTATTCCGGGGCAGGCTATATGCATATTTGTAGATACCGGCCTTATGCGCAAGAACGAGGGTGATGAAGTTGAATCTGCTTTTAGCGGCCGCGAACTTACATTTGTCCGTGTAAATGCTGAGGAACGCTTTCTTTCGGCCTTAAAGGGTGTTACTGACCCTGAGCAGAAGCGCAAAATTATAGGAAAACTTTTCGTAGATGTTTTCAATGATGAAGCCGCAAAATACGGTGACGCCAAATTTCTTGCTCAGGGCACTATTTACCCTGATGTAGTGGAATCCGGTACAAAAGGCTCTGCAAAAATAAAAAGCCACCACAATGTTGGCGGACTTCCAAAAGACATACGTTTTAGCGGGCTTGTAGAACCTCTACGCTCACTGTTTAAAGATGAGGTTCGCACTACCGGCGAAAAGCTTGGACTTCCGTCTTATATAAACAACCGTCAGCCTTTTCCCGGCCCCGGTCTTGGGGTTCGCTGCATTGGCGAGGTCACTAAAGAAAAGCTTGACATTCTTCGTGACGCGGACGCTATTTGGCGCGAGGAAATTGAGAATAACAACGTTCACTCAGATCAATATTTCGCCGTGCTCACGGATATGCGCTCTGTCGGCGTGATGGGTGACTTCCGCACCTATGAATACACTATTGCACTTCGTGCGGTGACAACCTCCGACTTTATGACTGCAGAGTATACACCCGTACCTCATGAAGTATTGACAGAGGCTTCCCGCCGCATTACTAACGAGGTAAAAGGTGTAAACAGGGTCGTCTACGACATCACCGGCAAACCCCCGTCAACAATAGAGTGGGAATAAATTGAGAAGTTGAAGAAACTCAGTGTTTATGAGGGTTTGCGGACTTTCAACAGGTCTTTTGATAACAATTTGATAACAGTCGCCTGAACCTCTATTATTCTCATGGCAC
>CAZNVF010000122.1:0-4161 GCA_964576395.1 uncultured Oscillospiraceae bacterium | reverse complement strand
GCGGTGATTGGACAGATGGAATGCAGAGGCGACAGCGTTACATTGCCGGAAGCATTGCTGAGGCCTTTTATCCTATTCCGCAGGATATCAGTGAAAGGGCTAAAACCTTCCTTAATAAAAAGCTGCTCAGTGTGATTAATAGATGGCAAAATGACTTAAGCGTATCTACACCGCGTTTTGAAAACCGCGATATTTTACTTTATAATAAATATATACTTACAAACCCCCACATTGAACGCATAGTAATAAATCGCTCTGCCACCGGTGAAGATACCGCGGTTCCAGAATATAACGAAATAATGTATAATTTTATTCGTGACGCGGCCGTATCGCCATTCATCAGAGATGATTATAAAGAAGTTCTGGCAAGGCATAATATCAAAAATTATCAAGATATGATAATTGAGGTGCCCGATGCAAGCGAAGTTCTTCTTGAAGCTATGCTTACTGTGATTGTTCTTGGTGAACGGGCCAATCCCGGCAACATAGCTTGGGCCGCAGAGGATGGAATTCTCGGCGATATACTTCTTGGCCTCAGCAAATATAGAAACCAGAAAAACTGACTTATAATTAAGCCCATCCTGCAAGATGGGCTTTTTTAACTTAACTAACTTTACTATTGGTTAAAAAAATTATTTACCAATTATACCGATATTCTATTCAAATTACGTTTTTTCATGTTACAATTTGACTATAAGTGGTGATTTTATGAAAACAAATATAAGCGAAAATATTCGCAAATACCGTAAGGAACACAAACTTACTCAAGAACAACTGGCTGAAGCCATGCACGTTACGGTCGGCGCAGTTTCAAAATGGGAGAGTGGGCTTTCCGTTCCAGATATAAGCCTTATAATGGAATTGGCCGATTTTTTTGGTATTTCAGTCGACGCACTGCTTGGCTATAAAATACAGAATAACAATGTCAGTAACACAGCAGAACGCATAAAAAGTTTAACTATAGAAAAAAGATTTGATGACGGCATCATGGAAGTAGAAAAAGCACTTCAAAAATATCCAAACAGTTTTGACATTGTTTATAGAAGTGCAGTGTTTTACCAATGTATGGGTATTGACTGCCAAACCAATACTGAACAGCACCGGGCATTATCCCTTTTTCAGTATGCTCTTACCCTTGTTGACCAAAATCACGATACGCCTGTTGGAAAAACTACAATACAAAAATGCATAGCTGAAGCGTATTTTAGTCTTGGTGAAAACGAAAAAGGACTTGAACTTCTCAAAAATAATAATTCTGACGGGGAGTTTGATACACTTATAGGATATGTTCTTGCCGGGCATTTTAAAAATTATAGTGAAGCTCTCCCCTACCTTTCAGATTCGCTTATAAATAACGTGTGTGAACTTCTTGAAATTGCTATAGGCCTTTCAAATGTTTTTAATTATAGGCATGAATACGATTCCGGAATAGAGGTGCTTCTTTGGTGCAAGAACATTTATGATGGTCTGAAAATTCCAGGTAAAAACTCTTTTTTTGATAAAAGCAAAGTTATTTTACTTTCCGGGTGTGCCCAGCTTGCAGCAGTAAAAAACGATTTTGGCGCCGCCCGGACTTACCTTGTTGAGGCAAAAGAAATTGCCGAGAAATTTGACGCAAATCCGAACTACACTTGTAAAAATGTAAAATTCTATTTTAAACATATACCCGCAAGCAGTTCTGATGATTTTGGAAGCACCGCCGTGGCAGGAATAGAAAATGCCGTGCTTGCAACACTGCAAAAAGCTGAAAATGAAGAAGAAAAAGCTAAAGCAAAAACGCTTCACGAAATTTGGGAAGAGGTGAAAAAATGAATAAAAAAGCCATTAGAAAAAACTTTACGAGGCAGTTTTACCGCGGAAACACACTGAACTTTTTATAGCGCTGCTTGGAATTTTTACAGAAATCGTTGTAAACCTTGCTATTTCCTATCTCATTCAAGAAGTAGTGGACGTTTCCTCAGGTAACTCCTCACGCTTCACAATATTCGAATTAACTTGGCTCACAGTCGCCGCACTTTCTGGAATTGTCATAGGCAGCTTTTTGCTTTACATTTCAAAGCCAAGGTTTATAGCAAAGGCAATGGGACAATATAAAGATTTTGCCTTCAGCGAGCTTACCAAAAAAGGCATTACTGCTTTTTCAGGTGAAAACACTTCAACGTATATCTCTGCCCTTTCCAACGATGCAACAAAAATAGAAAACAACTACCTTAGCAGTATTTTCACTCTTATAATGCAATCTGCTCTTTTCTGTGGTGCTTTTTGCATGATGATATGGTACAGTCCCATTCTTACCATTTCTGCTGTTGCTTTCACTTTTCTACCGGTACTCTCTTCTATTTTTACCGGAGGAAAACTTGCCAAAGCGGAAGAGGAAGTTTCGCGCAGGAACGAGAGCTTCATGTCAACACTAAAAGACAGCCTTACCGGATTTTCTGTTGTCAAAAGTTTCAAAGCAGAAAAAGCCATTATAAATCTTTTTTCTAAAAGCAGCCGCGAATTAGAAGAAGCAAAGTGTAAATGTAATAAAATCGGCTACATAATCACTGCAATAGGTTCAACCGCAGGCGCGGCTGCCCAGTTTGGTGTTTTCCTAGTAGGGGGGTACCTTGCCCTTTCCGGAAAAGGCGTCACACCCGGTGTTATAATGGTCTTTGTTCAGCTTATGAACTTTGTAGTTCAGCCTATATCCGAAGTTCCAACGCTTCTTGCCAACCGCAGAGCTGCAAACGCACTTATTGACAAAATGGCCGATTCAATCTACTCCAACGTTCGTGATGAAGGTAAAGATGTTCCTAATGTGCTAAACGACAGAATTGAAATAAAAGGCCTATCTTTCTCTTATGATGGAGAAAAAGAGGTACTGCACAACATTAGCACTAAATTTGAGGCCGGAAAAAGTTACGCCATTGTTGGGGCCTCCGGCTGTGGAAAGTCTACTTTATTGAATATTTTAATGGCGGGTCACAGCGGCTATTCGGGCGATATATTATATGATAATAATGAGCTTCGGAATATCAGCAGCCATTCCCTTTATGAAATGATCTCGATAATACAGCAGAACGTCTTCATATTTAACAGCACTATTAAAGACAACATAACCATGTTTAAAAACTTTGACCCAAAAGAGGTCGACAATGCAATAAAGCTTTCCGGTCTTTCTGAATTTATTGCTGAAAGGGGTACCGACTTTAAATGCGGCGAAAACGGCAGTAATCTTTCCGGTGGTGAAAAGCAAAGGATCTCAATTGCACGGTGTCTGCTTCGCAAAACCCCGATTCTTCTGGTGGATGAAGCCACCGCAGCCCTTGACTCAGAAACAGCTTTTCAGGTTTCAAATTCGATACTTGATTTAAACGGGCTCACAAGAATTGTTGTCACTCACAGCCTTGACGAAACGTTGCTCAAAAAATATGACGGCGTGCTCGTACTTAAAAACGGTTCCATTGTTGAAAGCGGAAGTTTTGAAAAGCTTATGGATAAAAAAGAATATTTCTATTCACTGTTTACAGTTTCTCAGTGAGAGCATAAAAACGGCGGACAAAAGCCCGCCGTTTTTTACTCATTTTTAAATGCATCAGACATTTTGATTTTTATTATATCGTTAAGATTTTCTATAATAAATCTCTGGGCATTTATATTATAATAATTTTTATTGAATTCTCGGTAATACTTATTTATCTCCCAAAAATTTTCTATTCCAAGGGCGTTACCTTTTTCTGTTGGAACACGGATCTCTCTTTCTGTTTTTTCATCAAACTCTATTTCAAGATATCCTTTCTCTAGCAGATATCTTGTTATCTGGATAGCAGTAACTTTTTCTTTTCCTGCTGCGCTATTTGCACGAAGTGCAATTTGCTTTATACCCACTGGATCTTCACTTACTAATATTCTATCAAGTTCTTCTTTTGTAAAATCATGAAGATAAGGTTTTCTTCTTTTTCTTACTGTGACATAACCGACATTATTTATAACATCAGAAAGCTTTTTTGCCGAAAGAAGTTTGTCTAAACTGGTAAAAGCTTTGGCATATATTCCGTCTTTTTCCCGCACAATAACATTTGGAAATGGCATCCATTCTTCAACACTAAACTTATAATAGTTAACATTTCCGTTTTTAGCTGGAAGAGAAGTTATTTCACTTCGTCTAACAATTGTTGT
>CAZNVF010000121.1:0-4173 GCA_964576395.1 uncultured Oscillospiraceae bacterium | reverse complement strand
CCAGTTCAACATTATCTGTACTTTCATCCTGCAGATCCGTTTCATACACCGCACGGACACCTGAAAGCGTGCCGCCTGTAATGGTTACCGCAATATCGTCATTAGTAGTATGCTGTGAAACCGCCACAGCCGCGCCGATCACCGTTGTGCCGTTGCCATTGGCTTGCGTTTTCAGCGTCTCAGCGGTGCTTGTGATGGTGCCGCCGGAGATGTTCAAAGTTCCCGCACGAACTTCAATACCGGTACCGGAGGCGGTAATCGTGCCGCCGTAAATATTCGTCGTGCTGTCTATTGTAGGAGCGTAAATACCATACCCTGTGGTGTATGTCTCGTTACCGGTAGCAATGATCTGAGCACCCTCATAAACATTAATAGTGTTTCCAGAATAACTGCTACCGCCATTGGTCACGACTCCGTAATAATTGTTGCCGGTTATCGTGCCATAAACGCTAATGGTCATGTCCGACCCAAATGCGGCAATACCAATGCCATTAGCTGTCAATGTTGAGTCCGCATCCAGCGTAAACTGAGCGCCCGTTTTCATATAAACCCCATATGAACCGCTGGAAGTGGCATCTACAGTACTTCCTACAAGAGACACTGAACCGCTGGGAACATAAAGCCCAATGTCGGGGGTAGTAACCGTGCAGCCATCCAGCGTCAGGGTCGCCCCACCATTATATACAGCATAACCTAATTTGGCGGAAACCGCACAGTCAATCAGGTTGACCGTTCCGGCGGTGGCGCAAACCGCATAATACTGGTCAGTTGAAATCGTGCCGTTTTTGATTGTGACCTCAATGTCGCTTGTCTGGCAGTTAATTGTCTGGTTGCCGCTATAGCTGATCGTTTTTCCATTCAAATCCAGTACCAGGCTCTTCGTTATGGCCAGTTTAGCGTCAAGAACTACATTCTCCAGCAGCGTCACGGTATCTCCACTGCCGGCATTTGTTATTGCCTCAGCCAAACTTGTATAGGACATTCCTCCTACCTCAGCCACATATGTTTCTTCCGCAAACGCTGTCACCTGCAACATCCCTACACACAGGACTGCGCAAAGCAATAATAATAAAAATTTTTTCATTGTAATCTCCTTTCGTTTTACTCTGACAGGGAGTTATTTTGTACCTGAAAGGTACAAAATAGGCGTACGCCTATTTTGTACCTGAAAGGTACAAAATAGGCGTACGCCTATCAAGTTTTTACATATCGGTTTAATTGTATCACAAACATTTTTTAATTCAAGTCTTTTACAAACAATATTTTTTAATATTTCCCAAATATAAGTGTGTCAAAAAGTACCGTTTTTGACACCTGCTTTTGATATTTCAAATAAATAAAAGGCTTCCCTAACGGAAAGCCTTTTATTTATTTATTCATCCTCCCAGCACTCTATCGGGTCCTCGCTCTCCTGTGTTCCGTCAAAGGCAAGCCGCATAAGAATGGCATTCTCCTTCGGAGCATCGTAATAGTTCTTTCTTATTCCACAAAAGACAAAGCCCGCTTTTTCATAAAGATTTATGGCCGGAATGTTGCCCGCCCGTACCTCAAGATAAATCACATCCGCGCCGGCGGCTTTTGCTGCTGTAATAATCCGCTCCACAAGAGCCCTTCCCAAGCCGTTTCTTCTAAAGCATGGCAACACGGCCACATTGAAAACGTTCGCCTCTCCAGCTACATTCTGAAAACCGATATACCCCACAAGCTCATTTTCCAAAAACGCACCAAAAAAGCCGTTTAGAGGGTTTTTAAGCTCCGCCGAAAGTGTGTTTTCACTCCAGGGCTTCGAGAAGCACTCCCGCTCAATTTCCGCCGCGGCGGGAACATCTTCTTCTGAAAGCGGGCGTATTTCGAAGTTCATTTTTCTTTCCACCTTGCGTAATCAAAATTATGTATGTTCTCGCCATGAAGGTAATAACAGCGGGGTACACGCCTTGCAAGAGCGCATACCACCTCATAATTGATAGTTCCCGCGAGGGCCGCCACTTCATCAGCGGAAACAAATGCGTCGCCGTCCCGGCCAAATACTGTTACAATATCGCCCTCGGCTACATCCGGAAGTTCAGAAACATCAAGCATAGTCTGATCCATACATATACTTCCTACAACCGGGGCATATTTCCCCCTTACTATCATTCTTCCCCTGTTGGTAAGAAGTCTGTGGTAGCCGTCGGCATAGCCTATAGCGGTGGAGGCGACTTTCATATCTTTCTGGGCGGTAAAACGTCGCCCGTAGCTTATACACCCACCCTTTTCATAGTTCTTTACAAGACTCACTACAGTGCGAAGTTCCATTGCAGGTTTAAGCTTCATACGGCAGGTTATGGCCTCCTGAGCCGCAGGGTAAAGTCCGTAAAGGATTATTCCTGGGCGTACCATGTCAAGGTGCATTTCCGGGAAGCAGAGTATCGCCGCACTGTTGCAGCAGTGGCGTATTCCAACGTCTACTCCCTTTGATTTAAGGGCGTCACAAGCGCGGCAGAAACGGCTGAACTGCATTTTTGTATAAGCCACCCCATCCTCGTCCGGCTCATCAGCAGAGGCAAAGTGTGTGAAAGCTCCTGTGACTTTTAAATTTGGAAGATGGGAGGTTCTTTCTGCCTCAGAGACGGCAATGTCAAAATTCTCTTCGGAACACACAAACCCAAGCCTTCCCATTCCTGTATCGAACTTGATATGTACATTTATTGTCACACCAAGGCGCACCGCCTCATCAGAAAGCTTCTTCGCGTATTCAAAAGAATATGCCGTTTGGGTTATACCCCATTTAGCAAGCTCAGAAACGCACTCCGCCGGCGTGTTTCCAAAGATAAGTATTGGCTTAGTTACCCCGCTCTCGCGTATTCCAAGGGCTTCGCCCAAATTAGAAACACCAAACCAGTCCACCCCCGCCTCTTCAAGGAATGGGGCAGTCATTCTATCACCATGGCCATAGGCGTCGGCCTTTACCACAGCCATTACCAATGCCTGGCCAACATAGGCCTTTATCTTCCTGAAATTGTAATCTATCGCGTCAAGGGAGATATCTGCCCATGTTCTTCTTAGAACTTCACTTTTTATCATTTTTATTCCTCCCGTCCTTCATCCATAAAAGGATATACAGACCGATTATATTAAATCCAAAAGAAAAATATAACAGAACCGTTGAAAAAATGCTTTCCGTCCAAAGTAGCAACGCAATGCAGCCAAAAAGGCAAAGCATACCCACCGCTAAAAAATGGAGAGCGCGCTTTTTGTTTGAAAGACCTTCCCAGTAATTTATAAGCTTTATCATTGAGCTTACCTTTCTTTTATGTAATTTACGGCAGGAAAGAATCTATTATTTCCATAGCCGTCGCTTTAGAATTTTCATCAAGCATGAGCATGACCACAAGTTCATCTATTTGATAGATTGCCGCATTAAGTGAAATATCATATGAATCATATACATCGTATTTTGAAAACTCGTTTATGCGGTCATCCTGACGGTTTGCAAGCGAAGCCATAACGGCCTCCGCCGCGCCCTCTTTCACCCGGAATATTGCCACATCGGCAACTCCATATTTCCCCTCTGCGGAGCGCACTTCATAATCGATTACATTATCAAGATCAAGATAATATTGTTCAATAAGGGTCTGCTCGTCGTCAATGGCTTCAACACTTGAAAGCGTAAGTTCACTTATATCTATTTCATCATAAATTTTATCAACAACGGTCGAAAGATCGATCATTTCATAACCTGATTCGGTAATTATCTTCCCATCGTTTTCTTCCGTTGGCTGGCTACAGCCGCCCAGCGCAAGCAGAAGAGCAAGGGCAATAGCGGTAAATTTAAATTTTGGTGTTTTCACTTTTTTGCCGCGCCTCCTTTCATAAGTTATAATTATATCTTTTTTCACTCAGGTTTTTATGAACTGCATGTAAATTGTTTTATATATAGAATATATTATATTCCTTTTTATAAATTATCACAACCAAAAATTTTTGTAAGAATATCCGGGATTTTTTATTGACAAACAAATATTCCTTTGGTATAATTACTTTTGCATTACGCGGATGTAATTCATTGGTAGAATGCCAGCCTTCCAAGCTGGATAGGGGGGTTCGATTCCCCTCATCCGCTCCATTTTTTTGCGCCAATAGCTCAGCTGGATAGAGCATCTGCCTTCTAAGCAGAGGGTCGGGGGTTCGAGT
>CAZNVF010000120.1:0-4197 GCA_964576395.1 uncultured Oscillospiraceae bacterium | reverse complement strand
GGCTGGTTTCAGAGACATTAAGATTATTTTCAAAAAATTTTTGAATGGTAAAAAGTGTTTCTTGGTCAAGGCTTTCAATTGAACCCTTTTTAAAGACCTCCTTTAAGAACATTTCACAAAGGGTAGTAGGAAGCTGATAGATAAGTCTTGCAATTCCAAGGTTATCGTAACTCACGATAGATCTATCGGTGTCGAATACCTTACCCACCTCAAGAGCGACCTGCGCCTCTTTAAAACTTTTTGCAAGATCCTTAACACCGGTAGCGGGAGTGCCTATGCCAACATTTACCCTCGTATAAAACTCACTTCCAAGAGTATCGACAATTGAACGTGCAAGCTTTTCGAGGTTGGAACTTTCTATTCCGGGGCGTATTTCTTTTACAAGAACAATATCAGATTCGCTTAAGCTGAAAACAAAATCTTTCGATTTGTCGGGGAAAAGGTTTTGTACAATATCAAAAACGGAAATATTGTTTACAGTTAGAACGCGAATGAAAAGGACAACGCGTGAAACATCAGTGGGAAAGTGAAGCTCCCGGGCTTTAATGTATATATCCCCTGGAAGAATGTTATCAAGTATCACATTTTTAATAAAATTCGCACGGTCATATTTTTCATCGTAATATTGTTTTATGCTAGCAAATGAAATTGCCATTATTGAACAGAACTGAGCCGCAAGTTCATCTGTTCCGGCAACAAAAACCGCATATTCGGGTTTATTTTCATTACTAAAAGCTTTGTATGTAAAACCATCACGAATATGACATTCATCAAAAGGACTATAATCAGAAACAAGGAAGTCATTTTTTTCTCCTACTCTTGCAAGGTCGCTGCAGGCAATTACAGAGCCGCCGTCATCAACAACACCGACCGTACGGCCAATGCTATCATGCGTCTGATGTATTATACCCTGAAATAATCTGTTTGACATTAGTACCCCTCTTTCATAGAACATAATTTTAAAAAATGTTCATTTATTATTTTAAAATATATAGCGCCTTTTTTCAATACAAATTAGTAAATTTTTAATAAAAAATATCAAAAAAATTTATAAGAAATTGATAATCAATAATGTATATTTGCATAAATAATTGCTCTTTCTTTGTGCAAATAGTTATTAAATAACCAAAATTCCAAAATTGACTAAAATAATTGAAGTCCGGCCGAATTAGAGCCGGACTTTTGTACAATTTCATTATAAATCTATCACTTTTTGTTCACGGAACATACTGAAAATCATCATCTTTTTTAGTCTTTTGTTCCTCTTCAATAAGCCCATTGTTCACTATCAATAGCCTTTCCGGGCAAAATTCCCTTATATATTCTGAACATTCTCGTCCCTTTATCTCGTCTTGAAATGATATATTGTTTATATATGCCATAGCTGTGCTCCCTAATTAAAACTACTTTCAATGGCAGTATATGAAAAAATTTTCTCTTTGCTGAAGTGGTTTACATTTCGACCTAATATTTGCTTATGAACTACTATAATTTCCATTGTGAAGGAAAAAGGAGTGATATGTTTGCCTGTAATATATGTTGATGTTCTGCTTACAATAAATTTGGCCGTTGATTATCTTCTCCTTTTTGCCACGGCAAGAATAGCTGGTGCAGAGTTTAAGAGGTTGTATGGGCTTTTTGGCGCATCGATAGGAGCTATATATTCTCTCATAATACTTTTTGCTTTACCGGGGATTGTTTTTACCGCTACTAAACTAGCAGTTTCATCGCTTATAATATTTCTTACTTTTAACAAAAGGACTTTTTCAGAATTTATAAAATTACTTCTTATTTTTTACATATGCAGTTTTCTTTTTTCCGGTTTTATGATGGTGCTAAATTCTGCTTTTCATGCAGACTCGTTCTTTGCAAGGAATGGAATAATTTATTTTGAATTATCCGCACTGGAAATCGTTGTTTCAGGTGTCGGGGCTTTTTTTGTAACCGAAATTTTGCGTCGCCTTTTTCATCGTGGCGAGCCTGAGGGAATCTGCACAATAGAAGTTATATATAATCAAAAAAATACTGTGCTTAAAGGGTTTACAGATACAGGAAATGATCTTTCAGATCCTTTTACTGGTGTGCCCGTGGCAATATGTAAGGCTGCTTCGTTGGCTTCAATTCTGCCAAAAAATATGATAGAAGCTGAACAAAATTACACTTTGAGCACTAAACTGGGCATGAAGCTAATACCGTGCAGAACAATTTCGGGAAGCGTGCTCATACCGGCTTTTAAACCGGATAAATTTATAGTAAATATGAGGGGAATGCGGTATGAAGCGGAAGAAGCGCTCATAGGTCTTTCGCCCTATGCCCCTGAAGATACACTCATATTAGGAAAAAACATAATCTTAAAACAGGCCGGAAAAGGCTTTTCGGAGGTGCAGTAAGATGAAACTCAAAGATTTGTTTATAAAACTTGGAAAATTTGCTGAAATGCGATTTTTCAGAATTTTCGCAAAGAAGATTTTTTATATAAACGGACCGGATAATCTTCCTCCGCCACTGACAAAAGAAGAGGAGGAAAAAACATTTTTGCTTCTTGAGCAGGGGAATACCGATGCAAAAAATAAATTGATTGAGCACAACCTTAGGCTTGTGGTCTATATAGCAAGGAAATTTGAATCCACCGGAATAGGGGTTGAGGATCTGACCTCAATAGGGACTATAGGCCTTATAAAAGCTGTTAATACCTTTGTGCCAAGTAAAGGAATAAAGCTTGCAACATATGCTTCTCGCTGTATTGAAAATGAAATACTTATGTTTATTCGTAAAACTCAGTCGCAAAAAAACGAAGTTTCCATTGATGAGCCACTCAATATCGACTGGGACGGCAATGAACTTTTGCTTTCAGACGTGCTCGGAACGGAAAGCGACTGTGTGAACCGTGGAATTGAGCAGGATGCAGAGTGCGCCGTGCTCAACGAAGCAGTAGAGCGTCTTGACGAGAGGGAACATCAGATAATGGTGTTACGCTTTGGACTTGGAGGGGAGAAAGAACACACGCAAAAAGAAGTGGCCGACATAATAGGAATAAGCCAGTCGTATATATCCAGGCTGGAAAAAAAGATAATACAACGGCTTAGAAAAGAGCTTGAAAAAACAGCGATGTTTTAACTGTTTAGTATCCAAACTCCGAAATTTAAATATCCGGCAAAACACACCCAAGCAAAGTAGGGAAGGAAGAGCCATCCGGCAGGTTTAGTTTGTTTGTAAAACAGAACGGCTGTTACAATTATAAGTAGCAATAGTATAAGCAACCATACAAATGCTGCAAAGTACGCTTGAAAGTTGAAAAAAATAATTGACCAAAAAAAGTTTACTCCAAGCTGTAATGAATAGAAATAAAGGGATATATCAAATTTATTACCGTTTGAACACCAAACCAAAGCGGCTGCTATACCCATCATTACAAAGAGCACTGTCCAAACTATGGGAAACACCCATGGGGGAGGAGAAAGCAAAGGATGATTAATAGATAGGTAAGTGGGCATACTTTGTTTTGTAAGAAGAGCGGAAAGTCCGCCAATTCCGAGAGCAATTATTATGGAAACTGTAACTGGCAAAAGCTTTTTTGGCATAAAAACACCTCCATTTTGATTATACGGATTTGCGGCAGAATTTATACGCTCGATGGAATGATCAAACTGTGGAAGGAAAGATAGAATATGGAAAACAAAAATGAAAAGAAAATAATATTACCCCTTTACGAAACAAACCCCATATGCTTTGGCGAAAAAACTTCCGAAAAAGCTGAAGAGCTTGGAGTGAAGCTGGCAAAAGAATGGGTGGATAAAAACCACCTATAATTTAATTGTAAAAAGCTCTGTTTTTGACAAAAACGGAGCTTTTTAATATATGGATGTAAAAATATTTTGAAAATATAAAAAAATATGTGTCGAAGCCCGGTATTTTGTGTTATACTGTAATTGTATTTTTTGTGTTTTGGAAGGAGTGATTGGTACATGGACGAGATCTGTAAAGAAATTCGCAGACTCACCGTTGAATGTATCGGAAGTATCGGTAGCGGTCACATTGGCGGCTCACTCTCTATGGTGGAGCTAATGAAAGTTTTATATTTTGATAAAATGTATGTAGATCCAAAGAATCCTAAAATGGAAGGAAGGGATAGGCTTATAGTGTCAAAAGGTCATGCTGGCCCTGTAGTTTATGCCACCCTTGCTTTAAAAGGATTTT
>CAZNVF010000119.1:0-4200 GCA_964576395.1 uncultured Oscillospiraceae bacterium | reverse complement strand
CTTTTTATGTAGCGTGTCCGAAAAAATCGTCCTGTTATATAGTAATCCCTCTGGAAGCAGATATAGTTTTATGCTTTCTTTTTTAAAAGTACAGAAATAATGCTTAAAGCGACATAGATAAAGTTGCGGAAATTTGGCTCGATTATGATATAAAAGCGCACAGTTTTGTAGATAACGGTTATCTGAAAGAGAATTTTTTCTTAGAAAAAATTCCATTATCACTGCAGATATTTGTATATTATTTTACAAATAAGGCGGAGTACAGAATTAAATGGTAATTACATTGCCAGAACTTTTGTGCGTGAAAAAGCAAGTTCAAAATGAATAGGCAAAAACTACTCTTTTTTCTGAAAAGTAAAGGAGCAACTAAGCTTTATCAAAGAGAAAATTGTATAATCATTGTTAAAAATACTAACAGGACAACAGTTTAAAGAATCTTTATGGTTTTGAACATTAATAACATAAAGCTTATGACTACAATGTAACGGGTAATATAAAACGTCAAAATCGGCCGCCTTATTGGCAAGCTTCCAGTTCAGTTTTATGATACGTTGTATTAAAAAATTTTATTTGGAATTACAGTATAGAGCAAACAAAAAAAGCGGCCAAAAGGCCGCTTTTCTAAGCCGTTTACAGAACATATATCAAAATGCATACCGCCTGCAGAACTGTTCCTATTACAACAAAAACATGAAAAATAGAATGGAAAACACTTTTTTTACTTCCTATTCCATATAACACAGCACCAACAGTATAGGATATGCCTCCCGCAAGAAGCCACCAAACTCCATTCCATCCTATGGACGCAACAGTCGGTTTAAAAGCAAGCACTATAAACCAACCCATAGCTATATAACAGAACATAGAAAGCTTTCCGTATTTATGATGGTCAATTGCGGTAAAGGTCGCCGCAAAAGCCGCAAGCACCCATTCTGCCGCGAAAACCGCCCAAGCTGTTTTGGGGTAAAGCGGTCTCATTGCCACAAGAAGAATTGGTGTATATGTTCCCGCTATCAGAAGGTAGATAGTGCAGTGATCTATTACCTGCATGACCTTTTTTGCAAAACAGGGCTTAAGCCCATGGTATACACTTGAGACCGTATAAAGTGCGACCATAGCAAAACCATAAATGGATATTCCAACTATTCCCCAAGCGTCACTTTTAAGCGATGAAGTAATTACACCTAGCACAAGTACCAAAATACCTATGGCTCCGCCCACAATATGCGTTGTCATATTTGCGATTTCATTACCTCTTGTGTAATTGGGGAGCGTTCTTTCATTTAAAGGGGTTCTCTTCATATTATTACACCTCATTTGTGTTCACCAATAAAGAAAAGTGCTATAGCCCCCGGGCCAACATGGGAACCTGTGACTGGCTCATAGTCTGCAACTATAAGTTCACCATCAAATCCGCGTTCTCTTATAAGATTTTCAAGTGTTTCTGCCGCTGCCTTATTATCTGCATGGGTAATTATGGCACGGCCATTCTTATCAATAGCAAGCTCACCATATTTATCCGCTATAGCGATAAGGGATCTCATGCTCCCTCTTGTTTTCCCGCATGATACAATATGCCCATCTTCGCTTCCTCTAAGAATAGGTTTAATGTTAAGCACTGTCCCTATAGCGGCAGTGGCGGCGGAGATTCTTCCGCCTCTCTTTAAATATTTTAAATCATCTACAGTAAAAAACTGGCACACATTCTTACGACGAAGCTCGCTCAACTTAACAATTTTAAGGAAGGGTTCACCTTTTTCGATAAGTTCCGCTGCGTCAAGCACCTGCATTCCCTCACCAAACCCTGCACCAAGAGTATCTATAACCGCGATTTTAGCTGAGGGATACCTGTCACGAAGTTCTTCAGCTGCAATTTCGGCGGAATTTATCGTCCCACTTATTCCGCTTGAAAGTCCAAAATAAATAACGCTATCCTCATTTTTGATGTAAGGTTCAAATGTTTCTACGAAAGTGCTCATATTCACCATGGAAGTTTTGGTTTCTGCTCCTGCGCGCATTGCATCGTAATAAGCTTTTCCGTCAAAATCTACTCCAACAGAACCACAGTCCATTTCTCTTCCATCTACAGAATAGAAAAGTGGAATAATACCTATATTGTATTTATCAACAAAATCTTTAGTAAGGTTTGAAGCTGTATCGGTAAAAAGCTTTATCATCAGTTTTCCCTCCTGTTTCCCCAGAAAAACAGCGCAACCGTTCCAGGTCCTGTGTGACTCCCTATCGTTGTTCCTATATAATTTATTTCTACCTTCCCGTTCAATTTTTTAAAACGTTCTTCAACAAGCGAAGCAACCTCTTTCGCGTCTTCGGCGCAGAGCGACTGTGATATATAGCATTTTCCTGAATAGTCGAGGCCATCCTCAGCATTTTCTTCCATGCGCTTAACTATTTCCTGGATAACTTTGCGTTTGCTTCTTATCTTTGCCCTTGGAATAAGGCGCCCTAGATTATCCATGTTAAGGAGCGGGCATATACCAAGTATTGTTCCAATGGCACCATTGGTTTTTGAAATTCTTCCGCCCTTGATGTAAAATTTAAGATCCGTAGAAAAGAACCAGTGATGAAGGTTTAGTTTATTTTCTTCTATCCAGTTATAGAGTTCATCAATTCCCATTCCACCGTCACGAAGATCCGCCATTTTGTCCATTATTAGCCCATAGCCAGATGAAGCACCAAGCGAATCTACTACATATATTTTACGGCCGGGATAACGCTCTTTTGAAATATTGGCAGCGCTAGTAGCAGCGTTAAAAGTACCCGATATCCCACTGGAAAGGCTTACATGGATTATATCTTTGCCCTCTTCAAGAAATTTTGAAAAATATTTTATATATTCCGAAACGTTAACTTGCGACGTCTGTGTATCGGCTCCATCATCCATCGCTTTGTAAAATTCTTCGAATGGAATAGTCTGGCCCAGGTCATCTGGATGCTCAACACCGTTTAACTTATAATGAAAACAAATGTAATTAATTTTTCTTTCTTCAAAATGTTCTTTGCTCAAATCTGCGGTAGAGCAACAGCTAAGTACATATTCTGCCATTACAAAATTCTCCTTCATTTCGTTTATGTTATTATCATAACTCATTTCTTTCAAAAAAGGCAATGAATTAACTCTGCTTTCAGCTCTACGTCCAATATAAAATGGAGTAGAATCTGCAAAAACAGACTCTACTCCAAGTAGAATGGCTTATTTAAGCGCTTTTTTTGACTTTAAAACACAGAAAAACAATTAGCTCCGCTGGAATAAGCAAGATAAAAAGCTGCCACCAGTTCTGAGAAAGGAAGGTAAGATATATTACCCCTATTATACTTGCCACAAGAAAGGCTATTATATAAAAATTGCCTTTTCCCTTTCTAAAAACCGAATTTAGAACAAGATGGGTCACAAGAGAAAGCGGAACCGCCCAAATAAATACTTTCCACTGCGGTTCCTCCATTATCCAAGTAACTATAAACGCTAAAAGAGCAAGAGTAAATATTCCAACTATTGAAATAATCGTAATTACACTGCTACGATATGTTTTCTCTCCAACTATCTGCTTTGGCTCCCAGCTGTTGTTATCGTTCAAAATATAATCCACCGGAACGCCAAAGATCTCGCTCATCCTTTTCAACACATAGGCGTCCGGAATAGATTCAGCCCTTTCCCATTTTGAAACGCTTTTATCTGAATAGTTTAAAAGTTCCCCAAGCTCAGCCTGAGTCATTCCAGCTTTTGTTCTTAAATTTATTATGTTGCTTGCTGTTATAAATTTTAAATCTTCCAGAGGTATTTCACTTCTTTCTTGATGTTATAATTATTATATACCATATTTATGAATATTTCTATGTGTTAAAATGTCTTTTTCTCGTCTTGTTTAATTTTCCATTTACAGATACTATAATATAATTGCATTAAAAAAACAACCATATTTAGTAAAATTTTATAAGGGAGAAAAGTTATAAAGTAAAATTTATCTATCGTTTATTAACAAATTTCTTATTTAATTGGACATATTCCTCCACTACAATAGTTTTCAAAATTATGCTAGTAGAGAGCGATTTTAAAATGGTCTGCCCAAGATGTAAAAGCACAAATGTTATAACTCAGATAGTTACTAATATAAAAACAAAGTGCTACGGTTGTTTTGGCTGGCTTTTTTGGATAATCCTTTCTGTTTTCACCTTCGGCCTTAT
>CAZNVF010000118.1:0-4229 GCA_964576395.1 uncultured Oscillospiraceae bacterium | reverse complement strand
TAGATTTAAATATGACAGAGCTTGAAAACTAGAATGCGCAAGGGCGCTTTTAAATGGAATCAGCCCCTTGACAATAGCGCCGCTTCTGATGGTGATATGGCTCAATAGCATTCGGCTTTCACGATTTTTCTATACGGGGGACGTTTTGCGCTAAGTTATAGAAAACGTAAGGATAACCCCCATAAAACCATTGCCTGAAAAACTTCCTTTTAAAATAAACCTGAAAGCCATTTATTTTTTTAAGCACAAAAGCTACCATCACCATAAGCGAAATAGCAAGGATTATAAATTCCTTTATTTACACTAAAAATGTCAAAGAGCTCAAATACAGCGGCATTACTGTATGGCTCTTAAGCATAGGTATGCTTGAAGAATCCGTCAATAAAGATGGCAAAATACCAGGCAACCTCCCGAAGCTGGAAGCGGCATTGGAATTTCTACTTAGCGTCACTCAAATATGTACCACAAATACGAAACTATTACATATAATTTTGACGTTCAGCATTTGGTAATAGATGGTCCTGACGCAATAATCAAAATAAACAATACAAAACATTCTAAGTCCAATAAACGTATGACCTTTTGTGGAAAAACTGTTTGTTTTGTGATATAATACCGAACAATAAATTTTAATTTAAGCGAGGAATATATGAATCAAAAAGAACTTAATGAAATCCGCCGTCGTTTAACTTTTGATAAAAATTGCATAGGTAAGATTTACGGCTGTTTTGTGAACAACAATAAAGATATTATTTCTTATATTGAAGAGCCACTTTCGCTTATGCCTCAGACCGAAGCTGAGCGCTACCTTGGACTTTTAAAAAAAACTCTTTCTGGTTCGCTGGGGCGTAACCTTGTGGATATAGTCTTTTCCACCCAGCAAGTCGCCGATAGCGATGAGCACCGCCTTTTAATGGGGCTTCGCTCCACTTCCCTTGACGACAGAGAACTCAGAGAAACCCTCTATAAAAAAATAATCGATGCTGTTCATTTCGGTGACAGCAACTATATAATACTGCTTGCCTTTGACACTTATGACGTACCTTTTAAAGGGACGGACGGCCTTGGCGTTGAAGACTCTTCGGACACAATGTTCTCCTATTTCATCTGCACTGTATGCCCGGTCAATGAAAGCAAAATTGAACTCGGTTATATAGCCGGGGAAAACGCATTCCATAACTGCACTTTTCCCCAAACTGTCGCTTCACCTGAATTGGGTTTTATGTTCCCCACCTTTGACGATAGAGCTACAAATATTTATAACGCCCTTATGTACACCAAAGACGTAGGTGACGCTCATCAAGAATTTATTGATTCAATTTTCAATATTGAGCCTCCAATGCCTGCGGAAGATCAGAAGCAAACTTTCCAGAGCGTTCTTGCCGAGTCCCTTGAGGAAGACTGCAGTTTTGACGTGATTCAGTCCATGCATGAACAAATTCTCGACCGCATCGAACAACATAAGGAGAGCCGCGACCCTGAGCCCCTTGGTTTCAGCCAGCATGAAGTCGGCGAAATGCTCAAAAACAGCGGTGCGCCCAAAGAGCGTGTTGAAAGCTTTATTGAAAAATGCAGCGAGCAATTTGGAACTGAAACTTCGCTTAACCCCAAAAATATTATAGACAGCAAAAAATTTGAGCTTGTGACCCCTCAGGTGAAGATCTCTGTTGCCCCGGAGGCCAGTTATACAGTGGAAACCAAAATCATAAATGGGCGTAAATACATACTTATTCCTGCCGACGAAGGGGTTTTAATAAACGGCGTAAACGTAAGAATAACCGAGGATTAACTGCCCAACCGCATTTTGGAGGAATATTCAATGATAAAACTTGAACCTGTCGGCCCTGAAAATTGGCGGCTGAACCTTAACGTATCAGAAAACCAAAAAAATTACGTTGCCAACAAAACTGTGCTTTTGGCCCGAGCATATGCTTTTCGCGAAAGCAGAAGCAACGCATTTATCATCTATAATGATGAAACTCCCGTTGGAATGGCCCTATATTACGACTGTGAGTCGCTAAACGCATATGATTTCAGTCAACTATTCATTGACGAGAGATATCAGGGTAAAGGCTATGGTACAGAAGCCTCAAAACAGATACTCGATCTTATGCTTAAAGATGGCAAATATAATAAAGCCGTTCTCTGTTTTATAGACGGGAATGAAACTGCAAAACAGATGTATGAAAAACTTGGCTTTTATTTGACTGGTGAACGGGACGAAGATGAAGTAATAATGGAAAAAATATTAAAATAAAAAAGGGCGGCTGAAAAGCCGCCCTTTTCTGATCATTTAAAGCATATTCAAAAACTTTTTTGTTCCATCACAGATGACTTCAATATTTCTCTCATCCATAACAGTATCTTTCGAAGTATGTATCCGTCCAAGATAAAGGCCAAGGGCGCAGCGATTGAAAGCCGCAACACCTATGCTCTTTCCAAAGTTTACCTGATCAGAAGGGTAATAGACAGCGCCCGTAGCCACAAAGATGTTTTTACTTTTAACGCCGCTGAAAGCTTCCTTAAGCAATATGGCAAACTCCTTTCGCGCTGCTTTGCTTGGAAAAAACATAATATTGTTACCGTCTGAAACACAGTCATAATTTATAAGAAGTTTGTCCTTCATTACTTCTTTATGTACTTTATTGAACCAAGCCGAACCAAGAAGTCCATTTTCCTCATTGTCAAAGAAAACAAAGGCAAACTTTGATTTTTCCTCTTTACTTAGCATGTTCATAAGTTCACAAAGTGTAATAACGCCGGAAGTGTTGTCGTTCACTGTATGTTTATTTGGTTTCCCAAAGAACATCATTGCAAGAAAAGAGAAAAAAGCCACAAAACAGGCAAGTTTTCCAAGCTCAGGGCTTTTTGTCAGCCAGCCCACAAAGGCTGACAGGGTGCCAGCGGTAACTATCATAGGTAAAACAATGAGTACACTGTATAAAACTGAAATTAAAACATCCTTTGGCATTATGAAGTTGGGAAATGGCAGCACCGCACAGGTGTCATAGTGGGCAGTAAGTACTGCTTTTGCGCTCTCAACGTCGCCAATGACTATATTGCGGTTTTTAAAAAAGCCGCCCTTTTCAACTTTAAGCTCCGGGTATCTTGATTTCATGAATTCAATAAACTCGGTTTTCTGCTTCTTTGTCTTCCTGATCTGGTATTTTTCCAGTATATCTTTAGATATTTCGTTCATATTTTCCTTTCGTCGGGTCTAAAAAATCTACTTCTTGAAGTCTTAAAAGTGTTGCAATATAGATTTTAAGCGCCTCTAGCATATATTCTATATTTGTGGCTTCATCTACGCCATAAACTGGGTCGGCAAATTCCGGTGCTGGGAATTCCATGTGCTCAGGGCCGAATGAAACTCCATTAGGAAAATTCCTTGCATAGATGCCTCCGTCCATAGTGTAAGGGCTGGCGTGCTCAGCAGTATATTCGAGCAGAGCACGACCTCTGCACGGCTATCTGCTTGTTCTTTCATTGTTGGGCTATTTTCACCGCTTGTGTTTTTATGGTAGCGGCTATTGAATAACCGATAAATATTCTCATTTTTGACAAATGTCATTCCACTGACGATGATGAGCGGCGAAAATTTTCCGTCATGCGCAGTAATGCCTACGCCCTGATGTCCGGCACAGTGTGCCGTTTTTTGAGCGCTTAGAAGAACTTTGCTTTTTACCTCTACAAGGTCCATTGCAAAGAATATATTTTATGAGCGCGCCAATGGCGTTTACGGTTCCTTTCAGTATGGAAACGCAGCCGCCTTTGCCATAAGCTGTTATGTGAACTGTTTTTTCAACGGCTTCAGCCTTGACATTCTCCACATTCGCAAGGAGCTTTCCGTCATATTTAACGGCTGCTTCTGCTTTATCCGGAATTGTGCTTGAAACAAAGCACCGCTTATGGAAACTATTTTTCAAGTGAAACATTTGAAGCTATTTCTCCTTGGTATCCCCTCTTTTCTCCATTGCATATGGGAAAGCGGCGCCGAGAAGTACCCTTTCCGTATAGCAGAGAAGTACATGCCTCTTTTTTAAATATTTCAGTGTATAAAGGCAAATAACGCTTCGGTCTTTGTCATCTATAACTCTGCGTCCTATAATTATATTCCTCTTGCTCGCGCATTCTAATGGGGCTTCTTTCCAGCCCTCTCCCGCCGGGACAACGTAAAGGTTAGTTATTGTGAAAATATACTTTTCGATCTCACCTCTAACTTCAGCGTA
>CAZNVF010000117.1:0-4241 GCA_964576395.1 uncultured Oscillospiraceae bacterium | reverse complement strand
AATCTGATGGCAGAAAAAATTTATTTTTTCAATTGTCTACTTGACGGGGAGCGGGCCATTTTATTTTTGTGTTTTTTCAAAAAATTTCTGGGCCTATTTATATATAAAATTACTAAAATTACCATATTATTCTAAGATGCGCTAAATTTTTTTAATGCTTGATTTTTTGTAAGAAAAGTGTAATATGTAGTGTAGATAAATGTAATTGACATCAAAGGAGGCGGCTTCGTTGGAGGACAATAAGAATATTAAAAAAGTTATCATATTGCTCGTGATACTGCTTGTAATTAGCATTGTGGCCCTTGGTGGTTCGATTTTCTTTCAATATGTTGACGAAGCAAGGCCCGCTTCCATAACGCTGCCCGGCGAATCAGATTCTTCGGGGAATTCGGTGATCAATATTCAAAATCCAGAAAATACCAGCGACAATTTTGCTATCGCTGCAGGAAATGCTGAAAGGACAAAGCTCTCTCTTTACCGCGGGCACAGTGAAGAAAAAGTTATGTTCAAAACTGTAAATATGCTACCGGGTGACAAGGAATACAGAGCTTACAGCCTTTCTGTAACATACAGCGGTACTGTTATCGTGCGTTTTCGTGCAGATGTGACCCTTGAACATAGCATAGAAGGTTATACGAAGGGTGACCCATCCGCAAAACTTGCGGATGTTCTTATAGTCAGGATAGATATAGAGGGCAAAAAGGTTTACGAAGGAACACTTGGCAAAATGCCGAAGGAGTTAACCTATACTTTAAATTCACAAGAAAAAACTGTCGACTATATCGATTATGATATTTATGCATGGCTTCCAAAAGGTGTGGACAGTGCTTATGAGCAAAAACAGCTTGAAGCAGAATTTTGTTGGTTGGTGGCCGGAGGTTCTGGCGCATCTTCTACCGGTCAGCTTGAGGAAAGTCCCGAGACCGGCGCGGCTTTTGCAAATCCTCTTGTTTTGATTTCCGCCGCCTCCACTTCGTTCTTTGCAATGATTCTTATTGTTGTGCTTGGCCGTAAGAAAAAACGCTGAAATCATTTCTGTCATAAAGGTGTTTTATATGGGCAGCTATTAATTGGATTTTGAAAACCACAATTTCATACTGGTTAACTGTCAAAAGATAAAATTTTAAAATTTTTAAGAAAACTGTGAAAAAGCCTTGACTTTTGCGGTTTAAAGTGTTATTCTTTTAAGCGTCAAAAATAATATTTACGAAAGGAATTTACGCATAATGAAAAAAAACGCGTATTTTGCAGCATATTTTAAATATATGGCTTGCTTCTTCGTGGGCTATTTTTGCTGTGCGTATTATTACCGCTTTAAGAACAACAACTTAATCGTGCTTTCTGCGTAAACCTTGTTTTTGAGATTTTGTTATAGAACAATATCGCAAGCGGTTCCGCAAAAGCGCGGAACCGCTTATTTTGATGTTGAAAACCATGGAGGTTAAAAAATGAAAAAAATACTCAGCCTTATTCTTGCACTTGTCTTTGTTCTTTCTTTTGCTGCATGTTCAAATGAACCTGCCGATGACGATCAGTCTGAAAATGATCAACAGTCCGAAAACGCAAGTTACGTCATCGGTATTTGCCAGCTTGCACAGCATGACGCTCTCGATTTGGCTACCCAAGGATTTAAAGATGCTGTTGTAGAAAAACTTGGTGAAAATAATGTAACTTTCCTTGACTACAATGCTTCTGGCGACGCTGCAACCTGTATTACCATTTGTAACCAACTTGTTTCTGAAAACGTAGACCTCATTCTTGCCAATGCTACTTCTCCTCTTTCTGCGGCAGCAGCTGCTACAAACACTATCCCAGTAGTTGGAACTTCTGTTACTGACTATGCAACTGCCCTTGAAGTTGATAACTGGACTGGTAAAACCGGGACCAATGTCACCGGCACTTCCGACCTTGCCCCTCTTAATGAACAGGCTGCAATGCTTCAGGAACTTTTCCCCGAAGCAAAAAATGTAGGTATTGTCTATTGCTCCGGTGAGGCCAACTCTGTTTATCAGGCGGATGTAATTCAGCCTATACTTGAAGGAATGGGCTATACCGTTGAAAGATTTACCTTCTCCGATTCTAACGACGTTGCTTCTGTTACTAGCGCAGCCTGCTCGGCCAGCGACGTTATCTACATTCCTACTGATAACACTGCTGCTACTTATACTGAAACTATTAATAATGTAGCCCTTCCCGCTGGAGTTCCTATCATACCTGGCGAGGGCAGTATGTGCAAAGGATGCGGCGTTGCAACACTTTCCATCAGCTATTATGATATTGGTTATATAGCTGGCGAGATGGCAGTAGAGATTCTTGCCGAAGGCAAAAACCCGGGCGATATGGATATACTCTTTGCTCCTGAAGTTGTAAAAATGTACAATCCGGATATTTGCTCTGCTCTTGGAATCACCCCTCCAGAAGGCTACGAAGCCCTTAGTTAATTTATATTACATCGCTGAACTTGATTTATAAAGGCGGAGGTCAATTCTTAATGAACTTGCTAGCAATTTTCGGAGGGCTTAGCATAACTACACTTTTAAATGCCGCCCCAGGTTATATAGCTCAGGGCGCTATTTGGGGTATAATGGCTCTTGGGCTTTATATTTCCTATAGATTGCTTGAGTTTTCTGACCTGACAGTTGATGGTTCCTTTGCTACCGGCGCTGCCGTCACGGTAATGCTTATAATATCTGGCTGGCCCGCTTGGGCAGCAATGGTTGCCGCCATTTTTGCGGGAATTCTTGCTGGCTTCATAACTGGAATTCTTCATACTGCTCTTGGAATAGCTCCAATTTTGGCTGGAATACTTACGCAGATAGCCCTTTATTCTATTAACCTACATATACTTGGCAATAAGGCTCAACAGGCCATAAGCGTTGACAAGTATAATCTTATAATTTCTTTACGTAATGTAAACTCTGCAATCTTTATAGCCCTCATCTTTGCTGTAGCGCTCATTCTGCTTTTCTATTGGTTCTTTGGCACAGAGGCCGGCTCTGCTATTCGTGCAACAGGATGCAACCCCAGTATGGCTAAAGCTCAAGGAATCAATATAAATGTGACCAAGGTTTTCGCGCTTTCCCTTTCAAATGGAATAGTTGCGCTTTCCGGCGGACTTATGGCGCAGTATCAGGGTTTTGCTGATGTTCAAATGGGCCGAGGCGCCATTGTCATAGGTCTCGCGTCCATTATTATCGGTGAAGTTCTTGCGGAAGCTATTTTCAGCAAGCACATGCATTTCTTTATTTGCCTTTCCTCGGCTGTATTTGGCGGCATTATATATTACGTAGTTATGGGTATCGTTCTGTGGCTTAGGCTGCCGACAAATGATATGAAACTGTTTACGGCTATTATTGTTGCTGTATTCCTTGCTGTTCCGTATCTTAAAAACAAATATCACACTTCTTTTGCGGCGCTCAAGAGAAGGAACAAAGCCATTGCAAAGAAAAAGGCTGTGACAAATGTAAATAAGGCCTGAGGAGAAGAGTATATGCTTGATATAAAAGGAATTTATAAAACTTTCAACCCTGGCTCTATTAATGAAAAACAGGCTCTCAAAGGCATTGATCTACACCTTAATGAAGGCGACTTTGTGACCGTTATAGGCGGCAATGGCGCTGGAAAATCCACCTTGCTCAATGCCATTGCTGGAGTATGGCCCGTTGATAAGGGAACCATAAGCATAGGCGGAGTAGATGTAACCGCTTTCCCGGAATATAAACGTGCAAAATTTCTTGGACGTGTTTTTCAGGACCCAATGACCGGTACCGCCGCTAACCTGCAAATAGAAGAAAACATAGCTCTTGCCGCAAGGCGCGGTAAAAGACGCGGTCTCGGTTGGGAAGTAACAAAAGCTGAAAGGGAAAATTTCCGTAAAGGCCTTTCCACCCTTGGCCTTGGTCTCGAAGACAGGCTTTCCACAAAGGTTGGGCTCCTTTCCGGCGGGCAGCGCCAAGCGCTAACCCTTTTAATGGCAACTTATATAAATCCAAAGCTGCTTCTGCTTGATGAGCATACCGCTGCTCTTGACCCAAAGACTGCAGAAAAAGTCCTTGAACTTACAGATAAGATTATTTCTGAAAATAAACTTACCGCAATAATGGTAACCCATAATATGACTGATGCTATACGTCATGGAAACCGACTTATAATGATGAATCATGGAAAAGTTATTTATGATGTTTCCGGCAAGGAGAAAAAAGAGCTTACCGTGGATAACCTTCTTAAAAAATTCAGCGAAG
>CAZNVF010000116.1:1588-4248 GCA_964576395.1 uncultured Oscillospiraceae bacterium | reverse complement strand
AATTTCATTACCAACTTCAATTTCCTGAGAAGCCTCCTCATCCGAAATGTAATAATAGCTTGAATTTTTATCGCTGTCGGAAGAAGAACTGCAGGAACTGAAAGATAGAACGATTAAAAGAACAAGAAGCAAGGATATTATTTTTTTCATTTTTATTCCTCCTTTTCGTAAATATAGTGTTAATTTTGATAAATAATGTTGCAAACGTCTTAAAGATCCGGGTAAATTTTTTCCTCGGGGCCTTTATATTCGGTGTATGGAGGAGTATCTTCTGGTTTGCGAATGACGGTAAGATCCTCCTCCGGAGGAAGATCGGGTTCATCTCCCTCAGAGGATGAGGCCTTGTTTTTATAATATTCATCAATAAGAAGGTCTTCTTTTATGCGTTTATTTTTTATGACGAAATAGGCGATATAGGCGGCGATCAGAATGGCGGCACCAAAGCTTACAAAAGCGCCGGCCTTGAGGCCTGGGGTATTATATACAAACACTATTTCATTAAATCCTTTGTCAGCATATACGGCCATAAAACCGGTATCCACTTTTTCAATAGCAGTTTCAACGCCATTTACATAAGCCGTCCAGCCATCATCATAAGGGACAGAAAAGAAAACAAGGTTTTTATGGCTTAAAAAGATGCTGGAAGTGAAGCCTTTGCTGTCAGCAACAAAGGAAATAGATGAGTTTGCAGCCCGGTCTGCAGCGTGGCGTGTAAAAGTGTTATAACTCATGTAAACATCAGGGCCGTCTGGCAGATGTTCTAAGCTGGAACTATAACGGAGTATTTGGCTGTTGCTGAGAACAATGGCGGAGACGAGCACCTTGTCTCTTTGCCCTTCGGGAACAGAGTAGTATTCATCCTCAGTGATGTAATATTCATAGGTAAAGCCCATGGGAATGTAGTTTTCATTTTCATAAATATTGTATCCGTTCACGGTGCTGTGATAGTTAAAGCCTTGGCAAATATTGCTTTCAGGAGTGGTTTCATCTGCGTCGGAATAAAGATATTTTACCGAAAGTAGAGACCTTAAAGCGTAATAACTGTACTCAGGCTTGCTCGAAACGTCACGCTTTACGTCAACTTCAGGGTAAAATTCCATAATAGAGGACGGAACAATGCTGTGAAAACAACGTATAGAGGGAATATTCCAGTAAAGCCCCATATTTTCAAAACATTCGTAAAAGTCCGCTCTTACAAAATTTCCATCTTGTTCATCAGGAAGGGACATTTCTCCATAAAGGCCAACTGCGTCGTCAATTATTTCCTGATGATCGCCGGCACAGCTGTAGCCAAACTGAATATATGCAAAACCATAAGCAGCACATATAACGGCAGTCATTATGACGGCAAGGTTTTTAAAATACTTCTTTTTATTCAAATACCAAAGAACCGCTGTAATACAAAGGCTTATTACAGCAAAGGCGGCGCTCATAAGGAACCAAAGCTTGTTATATACCAGCCCAAAGCTCCAGCTGTCATCAGTACTATTATAAACAGGAGTAAGCATTAGTATAGCTATGAATGCAATGGTGATTGCAAAAGAGGGAATAAGGCCCTTTTTGTAATCTATTTCATTTTCATCGTTTTCCTCACTGCAGGATGATTCAAGTGCCTTTACCGTTGCAAGCGTCAATATGAGTTCAAACATATAGAACCAGCGGTCATAATATGAGTTGTTAAAAAGAATAAATACTGCGTTGAGCACTGGGACAAGAGCACAGACTGTGCAGGCAGCAATCATTTTTGTAAGCCAGCTCTTTTTTCGTGAACGAACAAAGGCAATGGCTCCGCTCATTCCGAAAAGCGGTAGCCAACCAGCCATTGATGCCCATTGCGCACCCTGACCAGTAAACATATTCTGCTTTGACGGCATATCCGGTGGGAAGAAAAAACTTGCGATAATAGCAGGGATTCTCTGTTCGCTGTAATAAAGCCAAAGGTACCATCCGTTTATAAGATTGTCAGTACCAGTACGCGGGTTACCCATTATTGCAAGGACGGAAGGCAGCACTGCCACAGCGGAAAGACAGAGACCAAGCAAAGATTCCAGCGCTACATAAAGAAAACAGCGGAACTTGTTGTTCACATTTTTGTCGGTAATGCGTATAAAGAAATAAAGAATTACAAAGAATACTTCACCAATGAAGAACCAGTAATTCACAATAGCATTTAGGGCTACCGAAAGAGCAAAGGGCCCGTGTTTATTCTCGGTTATCAGCATTTCAAGGCCAATAAGAATAAGCGGAAAGAATGCCACAACGTCAAGAAAATGATTAAAAAACAGGTTATAAATGCAGTATCCACTGAAAGCGTATAGCAGCCCGCCAATGACAGCAAAGCGCTTATCTTTAACAAAACGGACGAAAAAGAAATATGAGGTAAAAGCCGCAGTGCAGAATTTAAGCACAAAGAGTGGAGCCATCAAATAGGGAACAGTAGATGTGCTGAAAGGTAAAGTTAGCCAAAAAAACGGGCTGAAAAGAAGATAGAAAGAATAGGAACCAATGAAGTTTGCGCCAAGGTCAGTGCCCCAGTCCCAACCAATCTGACCGGTTTTTACAAGCTCATGGGCGTGCATATAAAAACATATCTGCTGACAGTTGTAATCGCCGTAATATGTAAAAATACCTCCATTGCGGTAAACCACTAAACCAACAGT